>SHWX01000039.1 GCA_009693615.1 Chitinophagaceae bacterium
AAAAACATCCAATTTACCCTTAAAACCATTGCATTATTTTGCTTTATTTTAATAACCCTAGCTTCTTGTAGTAGTAAAAGAAGTAGCAAGCCCACTATTTTAGTTTTCTTTAAAACAGGTGGCTATTACCATGAGTCTATTCCCTTAGGCGTTAAAGCCATTCAAGACCTTGGTGAAAAAAATGGTTTTAATGTAGATACTACAACCAATGCGAATAAGTTTGCAGAAGATAGTTTGAAAAAATATGCTTCCATCGTTTTCTTAAGCAGCACACTTGAATTATTAGCAGGTAATCAAGAAATAGCGTTGGAAAGATATATCCAAGCAGGTGGAGGTTTTGTAGGTATTCATGCCGCTGCAGATGCTGAATATGATTGGAACTGGTATGTGAAAATGATTGGAGCTTCTTTTAAAAGTCATCCTGCCAATCAAGAAGCTACATTAATTATTAACGATAAAAATCATCCTTCTACCGATAGCCTACCTGCTACTTGGACTAGAACAGATGAGTGGTATAATTTCAAAAATTTAAGCAAAGATGTTAAAGTACTTATTAGCATTGATGAAAAATCTTACCAAGGTGGAGAGAATGGAGACAAGCACCCAATGGCTTGGTACCATAATTTTGATGGAGGCAGGGTATTTTATACAGAACTAGGTCATACCAATGAATCCTTTGCAGAACCTTTGTATTTAAAACATATTTTAGGTGGTATTCAATATGCCATGGGAGATAATACAGCTGATTATAGCAAGGCAAGCAGTGTATTTGCACCAGATGAAAGTCATTTCACCAAAACCGATTTAGTCACTGGCACTTTCTTCGAACCCACTGAACTTTCAGTACTTCCTAATTTAGATGTATTAGTGGTTCAACGTCGTGGTGAAATATTATTATATAATAATACTTCTAAAAAAATTAAACAAGCAGGTTTTTTAAATGTGTATTGGAAAACCAATGCTCCTGGCGTGAATTCAGAAGAAGGTTTATTGGGCGTGAAAGCCGATCCCGATTTTGCAAAAAATCATTTCGTTTATATGTTTTATAGCGCTCCCGATTCTTCTTTGAATAGACTGTCTCGTTTTACTTTAGAAAATGATACAATTTTAAATAGTTCTGAAAAAGTTATCTTAGAATTTTATGAGCAACGCGATATTTGTTGCCATACCGGAGGTTCTATTGCCTTTGGCCCAAATAAAACTTTATTTGTTTCAACAGGTGATAACACTACCCCATTCGATGAGCCTAAACAAAAATATGCAAGCCATGGTTATGCACCATTGGATGATCGCCCAGGTCATCTTCAATATGACGAGCGTCGTAGCTCGGGAAATACCAACGATTTAAGAGGAAAAATTTTACGCATTAAAGTAAAAGAAGATGGTAGTTATGAAATACCTGAAGGAAATTTATTCCCTAAAGGCACAGACAAATCAAGACCAGAAATTTATGTAATGGGGAATCGAAATCCTTACCGTATTTCTGTAGATCCCAAGAATGGTAATTTATATTGGGGGGAAGTAGGCCCAGATGCCAATGTAGATAGCTTAGAGACAAGAGGTCCTCAAGGTTATGATGAAGTAAACCAAGCACGTAAGGCGGGTTTCTTTGGATGGCCTTTCTTTATTGGTAATAATTATCCTTACCATATTTATGATTATGCAACGGGTAAATCAGGTCCTGCATTTGATCCGGCAAAACCTATTAATAATTCAAGAAACAATACTGGTTTAACTGAATTACCTCCAGCACAACCTGCCTTTATTTGGTATCCATATGGTATTTCAACAATGGACTTCCCTTCTTTAGGTGCCGGTGGACGAACTGCTATGGCCGGTCCTGTTTATTACAGCGACTTATACCCAAAAGAAACAAGATATCCTTCTTATTATGATGGTAAGTTCTTTTTCAATGAGTGGATGCGTGGTTATATTAAAGCGGTTACAATGAAGGCCAATGGAGACTATGATAGAATGGAACCATTTATGCCAAATACTAAATTCCATGCTGCTATTGATATTGAAGTAGGTCCTGATGGTCGTTTCTATGTATTAGAGTACGGATCTGGATGGTTTAGTAAAAATGAAGATGCAGGATTGTCTAGAATTGATTATAAATGATTTCGTAATTAGTATAAAATAGAACTTACACTTAAATCCTTTAACATGAACAAGCGTCAATTTATTAAAGACATGGTTTTAACAAGTATTGCTACCCCATTAGGATTAGCAGGCATAGCACAAAGTTTTAAACAGAAAGAAAATGTTCCTGCAATAGTTTTGGCTAAAGACGATGCCTTTTGGTTAACTATTAGGAATCAATACCTATTAAAACCAGATTATATAAACCTTGAAAATGGTTATTATAATTTCATACCTCAACCTTTATTAGAGAAATTCATTCAACATATTAGAGAAGTGAATTATCAGGGTTCTTATTATATGAGAACAGTACAATGGGATAATAAAAATAAAATTGCAGCAAGGCTTGCTGAAATTGGAGGTTGTTTACCTGAAGAAATGATCATCACTAGAAATGCGACAGAGTCACTTGATTTAGTAATAGGTGGGTTTGACTGGACTGCGGGAGACGAAGCGGTAATGGCTGTTCAGGACTACGGCTCCATTTTAGATATGTTTGAACAAATTAAAAATAGGTATGGCGTCATCACTAAAAAAGTATCACTACCACTTCATCCAAAAAATGATGAAGAAATTGTAAACCTATATGCAAGTGCAATAACTGAAAAAACCAAAGTGATGATGATAAGTCATATGGTGAATATTACAGGACAAATATTACCTGTTCGTAAAATTTGCGATATGGCTCATTCAAAAGGAGTTCAAGTAATTGTAGATGGAGCTCATTCTTTTGCACATTCAAAATATCGTATTGATGAGCTCAATTGCGATTATTATGCAACCTCTTTACATAAGTGGCTAAGTAGCCCATTAGGTGCAGGATTTTTATACATTAATAAAAAAAATATTAAAAAACTATGGCCTTTGCTTGCAGATGGAGAGAAAGATATTAATAAAATAAATAGATTGAACCATATTGGTACCCACCCTGTTCATACCGACCTTACTATAAATGATTGTATTGATTATTATGAAATGATTGGTGCTGAAAGAAAAGAAGCAAGAATGTATTTTTTACAAAACTATTGGACAAGTAAAGTTAGAAACCTGCCAAGAGTGATGATTAATACGCCAGCTGAATCTAGCAGAAGTTGCGGTATTGCAAATATAGGTATTGAAGGTATTACTCCTGGGGACTTAGCCAATCGCTTAATGAAAGAACATAAAGTATTTACAGTTGCTATTGACGGCGCAGAAGTATTTGGATGTAGAATTTGTCCAAATGTATATACTACTATTGAAGAATTAGATACCTTTGTATTAGCTATAAAAAAACTTTCCAATAATGTCTAATGATTTTATTAGAACTACAGAATTAACTTCTCTTTATAATAATATAGAAAAGTCCAGCACATTGGATATTCTACAAAATATAAATACAGAAGATAAGAAAGTGGCCATTGAAGTAGAAAAACAAATTCCTCAAATACAATTATTTATTGATGCTGCCGCTGAGCAATTAGCGAATGGTGGTCGATTATTTTATATCGGCGCGGGCACCAGCGGACGTTTGGGTTTAGTAGACGCTAGCGAATGCCCTCCTACTTTTGGAGTTTCTGCCGATTTAATCACAGGTATTATTGCAGGTGGTCAAAAAGCAATGTTTCATGCAGTAGAAAATGCAGAAGATGATGTGAATCAAGCTTGGTTAGATTTACAAGAACATAAAATAACAAGTCAGGATATAGTGTTAGGTATTGCTGCAAGTGGCACTACCCCCTATGTTATTGGTGGTTTACAAAAATGCAGAGAAGCAGGTATTCAAACGGGTAGTATTAGTTGCAATAAGAATAGTCCCGTAAGCGATGTCGCCCATTTTCCTATTGAAGTAGTGGTGGGCCCTGAATTTTTAACAGGAAGCACTAGAATGAAAAGTGGTACTGCACAAAAAATGGTACTCAATATGATTTCAACTACCATCATGATTAAATTAGGTAGAATAGAAAACAATATGATGGTACATATGCAGTTGACCAATCAAAAGCTTTTTGACCGTGGTGTAAAAATGATTATGGAAGCCACGCATATACAAGATGCCAGTATTGCAGCTCAATTATTAAGTACGCATGGTTCTGTAAAAAAATCGATAGATAACTATAAGTCTTAGCGATAAGTCTTAATGAGGGAAACTAATCTTTCCCATGGTAGTAGCAACTTTAGTAGAACGCCCACCCGCTAATAAAGGCCTTCCTGCCACCGCCTCATTGGCAAGTAAAGCAAATAAGATAGCCTCTTTCGCATCGGGATGAATTCCTATTTCAATAGAAGATGCTATAGATGCATTAGGTAATAAACTATTTAAATGTTCCATTAATAAGGGGTTATGCATTCCTCCACCACTTACATATATTTTAAATGAAATATTAGATGGTAGATTATTTTGGATAGCTTCTGCAATAGTTTCTGCAGTAAACCTATTTAAAGTAGCCATTATATCGTGATCAGATAATACGATTCCAATTTTTAATTGAGCTTCATTTAAATATTCAAGGTTGAATAATTCAGGACCAATGGTTTTAGGAAATGGAAAAGAGAAAAAAGAATCCTTTTTTAATAAGTCTAATAATTCGGTATGAATAGTTCCTTGTTTGGCAATATGGGCATCTTTATCGTAGCTCATACCTTCAAAATGTTTTCTGGCATAGGCATCCATTAAAGTATTGCCTGGACCAGTATCCGTTGAAAATATTTGGTTTAATTTTCCATTCGCTGGCAAATAAGTAAAATTAGCAATGCCTCCTATATTTAATAGCACTCTATTTTCAGTAGCATGCGAACATAATAAATAATCGCCATAAATAGCTAAAGGCGCACCTTCTCCACCTGCTGCAATATGTTTTTGTCTAAAATCACTTATGGTAATAATACCAGTTCCAGTGGCTATATGATCTCCATCTCCGATTTGTAAAGTAGCTGTGCCAAATTCATCATTCGGATGTAAAGACTTAGGTGCATGAAAAATAGTTTGTCCATGACTCGCAATTAAATCAACCTCGGTTGCTTGTACATTCCAACTTAATAAAGTATCTTTTACCATTTTAGCATGTTCGGTTGCAATCCATGGATGCATCACACATAATTGAGCTAAGGATATATTTTGTTTTGAAAATATAGACAATACTTTTTCTTTAAAAGCTGGAGGATAGGCTACTGTTATAAAATGATCTAGTACTACGCTTGTATGCACACCAGCACCTGTAATAGTGCACAATGCAATATCTAGTCCGTCCAAAGAAGTGCCACTCATTAGGCCTATAATTTTGCGGGATGGCTTATTCGCTATATTATATAAGTCTTGAATATTGGGATGCATAGGGCTAAGGTACGAAATGGACTTGTAAATGCTTGCAATTAACAGCAATCTGCCAATTTTCCACACGCTTATAAAAGCATTCAAATTCAATGTCTTATAGTGTAACTTTACCTAGAATAAATAATGATTATGCTTAAAGTGGGCGTGTTTGGAGTGGGGCATTTAGGGAAATACCATTTGAATAACTGGAAAGAAATTCCCGAGGTAAGTATAGTGGGATTTTTTGATCCTAATAATGATAACGCCAAAGAAGTAGAGAAAACCTACGGCTTGAAACGATTCATGAACGAAGAGGCCTTAATTGCTGCCTGTGATATTATTGATATTGTAACCCCTACCCAACATCATTTTCCTGTTTGTGAAATCGCCATTAAAATGGGTAAAAATGTTTTTGTAGAAAAACCAATGGCCAATACCATTGAAGAAGGCAAGGCCATTGTGAATATGGTGAAAGAAGCCAATGTAAAATTACAAGTAGGTCATGTTGAAAGATTTAACCCCGCTTATACGTCTTTAAAAAACGCATCGCTCAACCCTTTATTTATAGAAGTGCACCGCTTAGCGCAGTTTAATCCAAGAGGTACTGAAGTAAGTGTCATTTTTGATTTAATGATACACGACATTGACATTATTTTAAGTATTGTAAAAAGTGATATCAAAAATATTTCTGCTAGTGGTGTGGCTGTACTTACCGATACACCTGATATTGCCAACGTAAGAATAGAATTCAATAATGGTTGCGTAGCTAATTTAACAAGTAGTAGAATTAGCATGAAAAAAATGCGCAAAATAAGACTATTTCAAAAAGATGCCTATATAGGTATTGATTTTTTAGAAAAAAATACAGAAATTATTAAGCTTAAAAAGCCTGAAGATGCCGATGCATTTTCTTTTGATATAGAAACACATCAGGGCACTAAAACTATTTCTATTGAGAACCCCGTAATCGAAGATGGCAATGCTATAAAAGCCGAACTAAGTAGTTTTGTACATTCTATTATCAATAACGAAACACCTGTAGTAAGTGAAATAGATGGTTTTTTAGCCATGGAAGTAGCCCATCAAATTTTAGAGAAAATTAGCAAAAGTAGTTCGATGCTAAAGGAAAGTTCGGAGGCAAATGAGCCCATGCCGCTGGAAGATTAATAGAATCTAATAAACACCTAATTAAGCAAAACGCTTGGTTAAAATATAATTAGCAATGGCCATATCTAAGGGTCTAGTAATTTTAATATTCTCAAACTCCCCTTCTACTAAAAATATAGTTACCCCACTTGCTTCTACTACATTGGCTTCATCGGTAAAAGTTGGTTGATAGTTTTGCTCAAAGGCTTTTAATAATATTTCAGACTGAAAGGTTTGAGGTGTTTGAATAAGCATTACATCCTCTCTATTAATTAAATGATGTTTCTCCCCTTCCATTAGACGAATAGTATCGGTGGCAGACACAGCAGGTATAGCAGATCCTTTTTCTACCGCTTGCTGATAACATCTTTGTACTAAGGCGGGCGTAAGCAAGCACCTTACTGCATCATGTACAAATACAATGGAACTTGTAGTAACCTTTGAAAGACCATTTTTAACCGACTGAAAACGAGTTTCCCCTCCTACTACAAAATGAAAAGAATTTTTAAACTTATTTTTTTCTATTATTTTTTTTCCTTCATTAATATACACTTCAGGAAGTACAATTACTAATTCAATATCAGAAAAAGCAGCCACAAACTGGTCAATTGTATGTAATAATATAGCCTTATGTTCAATTTCTAAAAATTGCTTTGGCACCACAGAACCCATTCTCTGACCCGTTCCCCCCGCTACTATAATGGCTATTTTTTTTGAGTACATAGTGAATCTTAATCTAAAATTTACGCTAATTATTTATACTTCTTATTTCTTCTTATTATTTAGCTAATAACTTGATAGCTTCTGCTTCTAAGTCTTTTTTGTTAATGGGTGCTGTACCTACTAGTTCACAAACCATCCCTCCTGCAATATTAGATATTTCAGCAGCCAAGCTCATATTTTTGGTAGCCGCATATACCAAACTTGCCACTGCTATCACTGTATCACCTGCACCACTTACATCGGCAATAGTACGAATATGGGTTGGAATTAATGCATGCTTACTAGCTGTTTCATAATACACCCCATGTTCAGATAAAGTAATAAATGAAATTTCATGGGCTAATTTTTCTTGAAGCGCCTTATGCATTTTTTGCATATTTTTTTCATCAACGCTATCTATAGCTATTTTTAACCCTTCTTTTACTTCTTTTAAATTGGGTTTAAAAATGGTGCAACCTTTATAGGCTAAAAAGTTTTTTTGTTTTGGATCAACGGCTGTAGCAATACCATGGGTCTTACAATAATCAATAACAGTGGTAATAACTCTTTCAGTTAATACACCCTTATTATAATCTTCTAAAATAATTAAAGCAGGTTTCTCCTTATTTACATACTCAATAAAATTAGCCAAGAGTTGGTCTTCCTCTTTGGTATTGATATCGTTAGTGTCTTCGTGGTCTAAGCGCATCATTTGTTGATTACGTCCCATAACCCTTACTTTATTAGTAGTCACACGCGTATCGGCAGCAATAACATAGTTAGTATTAATGCCTTGTTTTTTTAATAATTGTTGTAAGTCGGCACCTTCTGTGTCCTTGCCAATAACTGCAAATAAAGTTGTAGTTGCTCCTAAGGAGCCTAAGTTTAAAGCTACATTGGCAGCTCCTCCCACTCTTATCTCTTTTCTTTGCAACGATACAATGGGGACGGGTGCTTCTGGTGAAATACGGTCTACAAAGCCCCACCAATAGGTATCAAGCATAATATCGCCGATGACCCCAATTTTGGTGCTAGATAAACTAGTAAATAACTGCTGTATTTCTTTTGCTTCCATGACTATTAAGCCGCTTTTTGATTACGTAATGCTATATAATACAAAGGTATGCCCATAAGTGTAATTACCAAGCCCCATAATGAATAGAATGGCTTCGTATACACTAATCCAATACAGAATACCGTGGCCATTACAATGTAAATAGCAGGTAAAACGGGGTAGCCAAAGGCTTTATAAGGGCGGTGTAAATTAGGTTCTTTTTTTCTTAAGATGAAAATGCCAATTATTGTAAGTACATAAAATATAACCACAATAAAAGAAACCATGGTTAATAAGTCTCCGTACTTTCCACTTAAACATAATAAGCTTGCCACTAAGGCTTGGATCCATAAACCATAAGCAGGTACTTCATTCTTATTTAAGGTGCCGGCTTTCTTAAAAAATAAACCATCCTTAGCCATGGTATAATACACTCTTGAACCAGCAAGTATTAATCCATTATTACATCCGAAAGTTGAAATCATAATCATGACTGCAATAACAATGGTGCCTATATTTCCTAGCACTGCATTGGCAGCTGTAATGGCTACTCTATCATTTTCAGCAAAGGCCATATCGTTTAAAGGAAGTACATATAAATACATCAAATTCGCACTAATATAAATTAAAGTAACAATACTGGTTCCTAAAAATAAACTCAAACCAATATTACGCTGTGGATTTTTAATTTCTCCTGCAATAAAAGTAACATTGTTCCAAGAGTCGCTACTAAATATAGAACCCACCATGGCAGCCGACATTAGACCAATTAAGGCAGTACCTCCTACTGGTACCCAACTATTGGTAACAGTACCATCTAAGGCAGTGGTTACAATATTTTGTTTGGCTGCAAAAGCATTGGTCCAATTAATATCCCAATAATTATTTTTAGCAAATAAAAACCCAACAACAATTAACCCAAATAAAGAAATAAGCTTGGTAAAAGTAAAAGTGTTTTGTATGATTTTACCTTCCTTTACCCCTCTTGTATTGGTATAGGTTAAAAAAAGTATTAAACAAATAGCTAAAATTTGCGCTGCAGATATTTGAATAAAGCCCAGGTCGGCAATGATATTACTTTCTCCTACAGATGGAATTAAATAAGCGGTGAATTTACTGAAAGCTACTGCCACAGCGGCAATGGTAGCTGTTTGTATCACTGAAAAAAAGCTCCATCCAAATAAGAAAGCCACTAAGGGGTTATAGGCTTTTTGTAAATAAACATACTGCCCTCCTGCTTTGGGATACATGGCACTTAACTCGCCATAACTAACGGCTGCAGTAATGGTCATAAAGCCAGTAATAAGCCAAGCGGTAATTAACCAACCTGCACTACCTACATACCTGGTAATTTCACTACTTACAATGAATATACCAGAACCAATCATTCCCCCTGCTACAATCATAGTAGCATCTAAGGCACCTAGTCTTGGTTTAAATTCAGATGTTTCTGCTGTATCAGTTGTTGGCATGGATGTAAGTTATTAGTTGTATAGTTAATAGAGTAATTAAAAAATCCTTCCCGAGTTTTAGGGGAAGGATTTAAGTTAAGTTATTTTTTTGAAACATGTTCCGAATTTAGCCCCTTTATAATATCGGATGTGATATCGTAAGCAGTGTCTTTGAAGTACATTAAATCGGCATTGCTTGAAAATATATAGGCAAACTCTTTATTCTTATTATACTTTTCTAAAAAGACTTCAATTTTCTTTTTAACTTCTTGTAAACGCTTAAAACTTTCTTCTTGTAATTCTTGAGATAATTGTTGTTCTTTATTAGTATAGTTTTTTTCTAATTGAGCTAACTCTTGTTGACGACTTCCAATTTCTTCTTGAGATAAACTTCGACCATTTTTTTGTAAGTCCTGGTACTTAGTAGCAAAAGCATTTTTTAACGCTGTCAACTCTTTTGCATTTTCCATATCCTTTACTTGTAAAGACGACTTTACTTCTTTAAAAAACTCATAACTATTTTGTATAGAGTCAATTTCAAAATAAGCGACCTTGGTACCCGCACCCCCTGCAGCAGAAGCTTTAATAGGCGTAGTTCCACTCGTAAAATGTAGGATGTATAAAATAACTACCGCTATAGCCAAAACACCATTGAAGATCCAATTATTTGATTTCATTTGAAATTTTTAAAAATTTAGGAAGATAGAAAACCGCCTAGCATCTACCCTATAAAAATAGGTAAAATTATAAATCAAGCTATCAAAATAGACATAAAAAAGCAGGAAAAGTTGCCTAATCCTGCTTTTTAACAAATAGTATAGCTAATAATTATTCGTCGTCATCAAAGCTCATCGCTTCGCGTGTTGTAGCCAATACCTCGTATTCTTCTTTGCTACCAACGATTAATTTTTCGAACTCTTTTTGACCAGTACCTGCTGGGATTAAATGACCCGTAATAACGTTCTCTTTTAATCCTAACATGAAGTCCACTTTACCTTGTATAGCCGCTTGGCTTAATACTTTAGTGGTTTCTTGGAATGATGCAGCAGAAATCCAGCTTTGAACACCTAATGAAGCCTTAGTGATACCTAATAATACAGGACGAGCAGTAGCTGGTTTTGCATCACGCACTTCCACTACTTTTTTGTCAGAACGTCTTAAGATAGAGTTCTCTTCTCTTAATTCACGCACTGTTACAATTTGACCTGCTTTTAGCTTTGCACTTTCACCTTCATCAGTGACTACTTTCTTATCATAGATACGATCGTTCTCTTCGATAAAATCAAAGCGATCTTCTAAATCTTCTTCTAAGAACTTAGTGTCACCAGCATCAACGATTTCTACCTTCTTCATCATTTGACGCACAATTACTTCAATATGCTTGTCATTAATTTTTACACCTTGTAAACGATATACTTCTTGAATCTCATTCACCACATATTCTTGAACTGCAAAAGGACCTCTAATCGCTAATATAGCAGCAGGTGCAATTTGACCGTCAGATAATGGAGAACCTGCTTTAACGAAGTCGCTATCTTGAACCAAGATTTGACGTGTTAAAGGAACCAAGTATTTCTTCACCATACCGTCTTTAGATTCTACAACAATTTCTCTATTACCACGCTTAATATTACCAAAAGCAACAATACCATCGATTTCACAAACAATCGCAGGGTTACCCGGATTACGTGCTTCGAATAATTCAGTTACACGTGGTAAACCTCCCGTGATATCTCTTAATTTTCCTAATACTCTTGGAATTTTTACAAGTACATGTCCAGACTTAACTTCGACGCCCTCTTCAATAACGATATGAGAGCCTACTGGCAAGTTGTACATTTTATTGTCCTTGCCGCCTTCTAATATAATAGTAGGAATTTTTGTTTTATCCTTAGATTCAATAACCACTTTTTCACGGTGACCTGTTTGCTCATCCGCTTCATCACGGTAAGTAAATCCTTCTAAGATATTTTCAAATTTAATTTTACCATTTTGTTCAGCAACAACTACGTTGTTGAATGGATCCCATGTACAAATAACATCTCCTTTTTTCACTGTTGCGCCATCTTTAACAGCTAACAAAGCACCATAAGGAACGTTATTGGTAATCATTAAACGATCATTCTTCACATCCATAATTCTTACTTCACCTGTGCGTCCAATAACTACTTTCACTTTGTTGCCATCGTTATTAATAGTATCTACTGTACGTAAACCATCAAACTGAATAGTACCATCAAACTTAGCGTTCAAGCTAGATTCAACTGATGAAGAACCCGCAACACCACCTACGTGGAAAGTACGTAATGTTAACTGAGTACCTGGCTCACCAATTGATTGTGCAGCAATAATACCTACTGCATCACCTCTTTGCGTTACATAACCAGTGGCTAAGTTTCTACCATAACAGCTTACACAAACACCACGCTTCGATTCGCAAGTTAATACCGAACGAATGTCAACGGTTTCAATGCCTGCATCTTCCATCGCTCTTGCAACATCAATCATAATTTCTTCACCCGCTCCTACCATTAATTCATTGGTTAACGGATTGAATACATCATGTAATGAAGTACGCCCTTCAATTCTATCTGCTAATGGTTCAATAATATCTTCGTTATCTTTTAAGGCACTTGTTGCAATACCACGTAATGTGCCGCAATCTTCTTCAGAAATAACCACATCTTGTGATACGTCTACTAAACGACGTGTTAAGTAACCAGCATCTGCAGTTTTTAACGCTGTATCCGCCAAACCTTTACGCGCACCGTGTGTAGAGATAAAGTAATCAAGTACGTTCAATCCACCTTTAAAGTTAGATAAGATTGGGTTTTCAATAACCTCAGATCCTGTGCTACCACTCTTACGAGGTTTAGCCATCAATCCACGAATACCTACTAACTGCTTCACCTGTGTTTTACTACCTCTCGCACCAGAATCCAACATCATGTATACTGAGTTGAAACCTTGTTTGTCAATAGCCATCTCACGAATTAATGTTTCAGTGATACGCGTATCGACACGGCTCCAGATATCAATTACTTGGTTGTAACGCTCGTTGTTGGTAATTAAACCCATGTTATAGTTTTCCCAAACTTCTTCTACTTCAATTTTTGCGCCATCTAATAATGCTTGTCTTGTTTCAGGAACCACTAAGTCATTCACGTTGAAAGACAAACCACCACGGAAGGCCATTTTAAATCCTAATGTTTTAATATCATCTAAGAATTTAGCAGTGGTAGGAACGTCAGTGATTTTAATAATATCACCAATAATTTCTCTTAAGCTTTTCTTAGTTAATAATTGATTCACAAAACCTACTGGCTTTGGTGTGTGTTGATTAAAAAGTACACGACCTACAGTGGTTTCAATTAATTTATTTACCAGTACGCCGTTTTCACGCACATTGGTTTTAACTCTAATATTGGCGTGTAAATCAATTTTATCTTCGTTGTAAGCAATGATAACCTCGTCTAAGTTATAGAACGCTTTACCCTCACCTCTTACGACTAAATCTCCCATTGATTTTTTACCCTTTGTTATATAGTATAAACCTAATACCATGTCCTGAGAAGGAAGGGTGATAGGCGTACCATTTTGTGGGTTCAAAATATTATGAGAAGACAACATTAATAATTGTGCTTCCAAAATAGCCGCATGGCTTAATGGAACGTGCACCGCCATTTGGTCACCATCGAAATCCGCGTTGAACGATGAGGTAACTAGTGGGTGTAATTGAATGGCTTTACCTTCCACCAATTTAGGTTGGAAAGCTTGTATAGATAAACGGTGCAATGTTGGGGCACGGTTTAACATAACTGGATGTCCTTTCAATATATTTTCTAAGATATCCCAAATCACAGCTTCTTTTTTATCTACTAATTTCTTAGCCGACTTCACTGTTTTTACAATACCTCTTTCAATTAATTTACGAATAACAAATGGCTTAAATAATTCCGCAGCCAT
>SHWX01000040.1 GCA_009693615.1 Chitinophagaceae bacterium
ATACAATTTTCTGTAATATTTAATTTGCCTCCCTTGAACCATTCAACTTTAGGTTCCGTAAAATTCCATTCTAATACCTTATCCCATTTTTTACGCCAAGTAAAATTTTCTGCAATCTCACTCCAAAATTTTTCAGGATGGTCGATACTATTTTTATACGCTTCGTGGTAAGCTTCTAAGGTTTTAATTTGATAAGGGTAACTCATATACACAGATTGAATAAATAATGATAACCAAATTTACATTTTTCAGTTTAAATATTTAACTTGAATACGCACTGGCAAACAAATAAAAATATGCGTCAAGAAACAAAACAAAATAATATCGCTTTTGTGATAGGGGCTTCTTCGGTGGGCACCTTAATTGAGTGGTATGATTTTTACATTTTTGGAATGTTAGCGACCATAATTTCAAAGCAGTTCTTTCCTGCAGATGCAGGCACAGCAGCACTATTAAGCACTTTGGCCATCTTTGCAGCTGGTTTTATAGTAAGACCTTTTGGAGCCTTGGTCTTTGGAAGACTAGGCGACCTCATTGGGCGTAAACACACTTTTTTACTGACCTTAATTATAATGGGGGGTTCCACTTTTGCCATTGGTCTGGTACCTGGTTATGCTACTATTGGATGGGCGGCACCTATCTTGGTATTAATACTACGTTTATTACAAGGTTTGGCCTTGGGAGGTGAGTATGGAGGGGCTGCAACTTATGTGGCGGAACATGCCCCTGCAGGTCAAAGAGGTTTTTGGACAAGTTGGATTCAAACTACTGCTACGCTGGGTTTATTTTTAGCCTTAGGTATTATTATATTAATAAGAACGAATCAAGGGGTGGAGAATTTTAGTGCAGAGTGGGGTGGATGGAGATATCCTTTTTGGATATCCATTTTACTAGTAGGCGTTTCTGTATTAATTAGAATGCGCATGAGTGAGTCTCCTATGTTTACGAAATTAAAAACTGAAGGAAAAACTTCGACCAATCCATTGAAAGAAAGTTTTGGCCAAAAGGCCAATTTTAAAATGGTTTTATTGGCATTGTTTGGAGCCGTGATGGGGCAAGGGGTTGTTTGGTATACAGGACAGTTTTATGCGCAAAGTTTTATTGAAACGGTTTGTAAAGTAGAGTTTGTACAATCACGAAATGTAATGCTGATTGCAATATTAATGGCCACACCTTGTTTTGTTTTATTTGGTTGGTTAAGTGATAAAGTAGGCAGAAAATGGATTATGTTAATTGGCATGTTAGCAGCAGTGCTTACTTACAGGCCTATTTACAAAGAATTTATAAATATTACTTCAGCTGCGAATAGAACTACAATAGTAGATACAAGACTTACCAGTACTATGACAAGTTATCCTATTTATGACGCCAAGGATAAAACGAAAATATATTTGAAGCAGCAAACAGATACTACTTATTATGATGGTTCTATTTTTAAATATTACAGAACAGATACTATTATATTGAAAGCGCCAAGAGATGAAACAAGGCCAATTACTTTAATTAACCCTGATATGATTCAGTATAGTTCCCCTAAGCCACATTTGTTAGTGGAGAAAACGATGGGACATGCTGCTTATTGGGATATGATTTGGTTGGTCTTTATTCAAATTGTTTATGTGACTATGGTGTATGGTCCTATTGCTGCTTTCTTAGTAGAAATGTTCCCTACTAAAATTAGATATACTTCCATGTCGCTTCCTTATCATATAGGTAATGGTGTATTTGGTGGCTTGGTTCCTTTTTTAGGTACTTTAATAGTTGAGTTCACCAAAACTTCTTCAAATCCTGCGGGAGATGCTTTAGCAGGACTATGGTATCCGATTGGAGTGGCTTCTGTATGTTTTATTATTGGCCTTATTTATTTAACGAATAAAATTGATAAAAACGTAATGGACTAATGGCTTAAGTCATTATGTTTATGCTTGTTTAAAATAAAATAATTATATGAATACGATTAAAAAATTATTAGGATATGTGTGGATGCTATTGGCGCCCAGTATTATCTTGTTTTTAGTGTATGAAGCTTATGATAAAATTTCTAAAGCCCCTGCTGCTTTACAATCGAATGTTATTTTGCAGTGGGTTATTATACTATTAATTTTTACACCTATCTGTGTGGGCTTTTTTATATTCGGTACCTATGCTAGTAAAGGCGAGTATGAATGATGGTAAAATCATTTTATATAAGTAGTTTTGATCTATGTCATTAGTAGTAAATACCCTTTGTAAAAATTACGGCCATCAAGTGGCAGTAAATGAAGTTTCTTTTGAATTGAAGACTGGAGAAATTGTTGGTTTTTTAGGGCCCAATGGTGCTGGGAAATCCACTACATTGAAAATGCTGGCTGGTTTTTTGGAAGCTGATAAAGGTTCTATTGTTTTAAATGGTGAACGTATCCATCAAAATGCAAGTGATGTAAAAAAACAAATTGGTTATTTGCCTGAATCAAATGCATTATACCAGGACTTATATGTGAAAGAATATTTACAGTTTTTAACTGCTGTTCATTCAATCACGAATGCGGCAGAAGCAATTCAATCTGTGATAAAAAAAACAGGGCTTGGTCAAATGCAAAATAAAAAAATTGCAGCCTTGTCAAAAGGATATAAACAAAGACTTGGCATTGCAGCTGCTATAATACATAAGCCCAAACTTATTTTATTAGATGAACCCACGGCGGGTTTAGATCCGAATCAATTAATTGAAATAAGGGCCTTGATACAATCGCTAAGTAAGGACACCATGATTTTATTTTCAACACATATCTTACAAGAGGTAACGGCCATATGTGATCGAGTGTTAGTATTACACCAAGGAAGGCTAGTGGCAGACGAGCCTACTCGTCAGTTATTAGATAAACATGGCGCTAGTTTAGAAGAAATATTCAAAATGCTTACCCATTAAAAAAAAGGGTGTAAATTGCAGTCTCCTTTTGACTTTAAACCATTGAAAGTAAAAATTAAATAATTTATATGAGTTACATTATTGAAGTTCGTGCAAGACAAATTTTAGACAGTCGTGGAAATCCTACAGTAGAAGTAGATGTATTAACTGATGAAGGTGCTTTAGGCCGTGCTGCAGTGCCAAGTGGTGCAAGTACAGGTATTCATGAAGCAGCAGAGTTAAGAGATAACGACAAGAAAAAATACGTAGGCAAGGGCGTACTAAAGGCTGTTAAAAATGTAAACGATTTAATTGCAAAATCTATTAAAGGATTTGACATTACAGCACAAGCTGAAATTGATCAAATTATGATTGATTTAGACGGCACAGCTAATAAAAGTAAACTAGGAGCTAATGCTATTTTAGCGGTTAGTATGGCGGTTGCGAAAGCAGCAGCAGAAGAAGCCAACCTTCCTTTATACAGATATATTGGTGGTACGAATGCAAGAACACTTCCTATGCCTATGATGAATATATTAAATGGTGGAGCACACGCCGATAATAAAATTGACTTCCAAGAGTTTATGATTGTGCCAGTGGGTGCACCTAGCTTTAGCGAAGGTCTGCGTTGGGGTGTTGAAATATTTCATTGTTTAAAAGGGGTATTAAAGAAAAGAGGGTATAGCACCAATGTGGGTGATGAAGGCGGATTTGCACCTAATATTCAAAGCAATGAAGAAGCCATTGAAACAGTACTTGAGTCAATTCATGCAGCTGGTTATAAAACAGGAAGTCAAATTGCCATTGCCATGGATGCAGCCAATAGCGAATTATGGAATGCGAAGAAGAAAAAATATGTTTTCCATAAAAGTTCTGGAAAAGAAATGAGCAGCGACCAATTAGTAAAGTATTGGGAAAGTTGGGTGAAGAAATATCCTATTGTTTCCATTGAAGATGGGATGGCTGAAGACGATTGGGCAGGTTGGAAAAATTTAACAGAAACATTGGGGGATAAATGTCAATTAGTAGGAGATGATTTATTTGTAACCAATGTAACAAGAATACAAACAGGCATTGATAAGAAAATTGCGAATGGCTTACTTGTAAAAGTGAACCAAATTGGTACTTTAACTGAAACCATCAATGCAGTAAGTTTAGCACAACACAATGGCTACAATACCATTATGTCTCATAGAAGTGGCGAAACAGAAGACACTACTATTGCCGATTTAGCCGTGGCTTTAAATTGCGGTCAAATTAAGACTGGCTCTGCTTCTCGTACCGACCGTATGGCCAAGTACAACCAATTAATTCGTATTGAAGAGCAATTAGGTGAAACAGGCGTTTTCCCTACTAAAGGTAAGTTGAAGTTTGGTAACAAATAAAAATACTAGTATTAAAAATAAGTAGAGGAGCTCCTAGGGGCTCCTTTTTTTTGTCATATCATGAGAACTATGTTAATTTTACGCCAAGTCTCCAATATGAAATTCATTAAAAAAATACTCCCCTTTGTAGCCAATCGTTACTTTATTGTTAGCATTGGGTTTGTGGTATGGATGTTATTTTTTGATCAAAGAGATTTTTTTCAACAAAGAGAAAGAGCAGCAGAACTTAAAAAAGTAGAAGACGCCAAAAAGTATTATCAAAAAGAAATAGAGTACACGCAAAAGCAATTGAATAATATTCAAAATAATAAAGCGGCTATTGAAAAATTTGCACGCGAAAGATATTTACTACGCAGAGAAGGAGAGGAACTGTATTTATTTGAAGATACACTCCATACTAGCACCAAATAATGACAAAAAAAGAACGCTATGAATTAGTGCTTGCTTATTTTCAAGAGCAAGTGCCCATTGCTGAAACGGAGCTACTGTATGAAAACCCCTTTCAATTATTAGTAGCCGTTATTTTATCGGCACAGTGTACCGACAAGCGTGTTAATTTAACTACTCCCGCTATTTTTCAAAAATTCCCTACCCCTCAAAAAATGGCCAAGGCTAGTTTTGAGCAAATGTTTGCACTTATCAAAAGCATTTCTTATCCTAATAACAAGGCCAAGCATTTAATTGGCATGAGTCAATTATTAGTAGACAATTTTAATGCAGAAGTGCCTTTGACAGTGGATGCGTTGATTACACTTCCAGGTGTGGGACGCAAGACAGCCAATGTAATTACCTCTGTGGTGGACAAGCAGCCCAATATGGCGGTAGACACCCATGTGTTTAGAGTCAGTAGAAGATTGGGCTTGGTGCCCATGACAGCCACTACGCCCTTGGCAGTAGAGAAAGTATTAATAAAACATATTCCTACAGCACTAGTGCATACAGCACATCACTGGTTAATACTGCATGGCAGGTATACTTGTTTGGCAAGAAGCCCTAAATGTGATGCTTGTGGCTTACTTACTTTTTGTAAGCAAGGGGCAAAAAAAAGCGCCTCTTAAATTAGAGACGCTTTATTATAAGTTAAGATAAGTTAAGGCTAAATATTTTTTCAGCTATTGTTACACTACAAATATTGTTCTACTGCAGTTACTAATTCTTGTTTAGTAATAGGAATGCCCATGATTTTATTATACCCTTTAGCGTCAACAAAATATTTATCGCGAATAATTTTAATTAATTGCCCGCTGTTAATTTCAGGAATGACAACTGTTTCAAAATTCTTTAAAATATCACCTAAGTTTTTAGGGAAAGGACGCATGTACTTAATATGTGCATGGCTTACTTGCTTGCCTTGGCTTTGTAAATGTAGTGCGGCACTCTTAATAGTTCCATAAGTAGAACCCCATCCTAATATTAATACTTTCCCTTTTTCAGCACCAGTATCAATGGTTTGTAAAGGGATATAATCGGCAATTTTTTCTACTTTAGCTTCTCTTGATTTTACCATGAATTCGTGGTTCTCAGAATCATAGCTTACGTTTCCAGTCTCTGCTTGTTTTTCTAATCCACCAATTCTATGTTCTAAACCTGGTGTGCCAGGAATAGCCCAAGGTCTTGCCCCTTTTTCATTTCTCTTATAAGGAAGGAATTTTTCTTCACCTTCGTCTAATGCTTTTTTAAATTTCACTTCAATGGTAGGTAAGCTACTTGCAGAAGGGAATTTCCAAGGTTCAGCACCATTGGCAATATATCCATCACTTAATAAAATAACAGGTGTCATATGTTGTAGGGCAATACGCACTGCCTCAAATGCCATATCAAAACAATCGCTAGGCGTTGATGCTGCTACAATTGGAATAGGTGCTTCACCATTACGTCCATAATAAGCTTGCATTAAATCGCTTTGCTCTGTTTTAGTAGGTAAACCTGTTGAAGGGCCACCTCTTTGAATATTCACAATGACTAATGGAATTTCTAACATCATGGCGAGTCCCATAGCCTCTGTTTTCAAAGCCATACCTGGTCCTGAAGTAGTCGTTAAACCAATAGAACCACCATAGCTTGCCCCAATGGCTGCACTAATACCAGCAATTTCATCTTCTGCTTGGAAAGTTTTTACATTAAAGTTCTTGTATTTACTTAATTCGTGTAAGATATCGGTAGCAGGTGTAATTGGATAACTTCCTAAGAATAATTGTAATCCACTTTTTTGAGCAGCTGCAATTAAACCCATTGATAATGCTTGGTTACCCATGATACTTCTGTAAGTACCTGGATCCATTTTTGCCTTTTCTACTTTGTATCTAGAAGAAAAAAGTTCGGCCGTTTCACCATAGAAGTAGCCTGCTTTTAATACATCGATATTGCTATTTAAAATAGATTCTTTCTTTTTGAATTTATCTTTTAAATATTCAATAGTGGTGTCTAAATCTCTGTTGTATAACCAATAAATTATGCCCAATACAAACATGTTCTTCGCACGGTCTCTTTCTTTATTACCTAAATCGGTATAGGCTTTTAAGGCTTCGCGTGTTAATTTAGTTACATCAACTTTCGTTAAATCATATCCATCTAAACTGCCATCTTCTAATGGATTAATTCCATCAGGGTAGGCAGCTAAGCGTAAATTCTTTGTATCAAATCCTTCAATGTTCGCAATAATTTTTCCGCCTTTTTTTAAGCCTTTTAAATTCACTTTTAAAGCGGCTGCATTCATGGCAACCAATACATCACAAATATCACCTGGTGTATATACTCTATTAGAACTAAAATGAATTTGGAATCCACTTACGCCTGGAAGGGTTCCTAATGGAGCTCTGATTTCCGCAGGGAAATCCGGAAAAGTAGCTAAATCAATACCTAATAAGGCAGTGTTATTGGTAAATTGCTGACCCGTTAATTGCATACCATCACCGCTATCACCAGCAAATTTTATGACTACATCTTGTAAAACAACTTCTTTTTGCATATTCGATTTAATTGGAGCACGAAGGTACAAATCCGAGGGCCTAAAACCTTAACTTTTTGTAGTTTTTTTATAGTTTTCTTATCTAAGTTCATGGCCACAAAGCCTTGATTTTATGCTTATTGGGCCCTTTTTTTACCTATTAAGTCTGTTTTTACTACCCTTTCTGCCCGCTCACCCAATGGCAGTGTCGGTTTATTAGCAAAAATGGTTGGCTTGAAAAAAAGCGAAAGTACTACCGCTTTGATAAGATCACCCAATATCCAGGGCTTAAAAATGCATTGAATTAGCCTTTTTTAGACAATCATTCAAAGTATTTAGTATTTTTATACTAGAAAAAAACTTAAAACTATGGCCATCTTTAAATCTGGAAATCCAACACTTACCGAAAAAATATTTGATAAAAGTTTACATGACAATGCTACCTCATTTGGTGTAATGAGCATTCGTGGCACCATTCAAAAATTTGGTTTTTTACTTTTAATGGTAATAGCTGCCGCCATGTACGTTTGGAATGTATATGCTGAAGGCAATACAAGTTCTGCTACCACTTATATGCTAGTGGGCGCCATTGGTGGTTTTGTCGTAGCCTTGGTAATTATGTTTAAGCCTCAATGGGCTGGCTATATTGCACCTGCTTATGGAATATTAGAAGGTTTATTTATTGGAGGTATTAGTGCTTTTTTTAATGCTATGTTTCAAAAAACCTATCCAAATATTGTACTACATGCAGTGGGTTTAACTTTAGGTGTAGCGCTTGCTATGTTCTTGCTTTATAATTTTAGAATTATTAGTGTAACTAATCGCTTGCGTTCTATTATTATGTCGGCCACCATGGGTATTGGTTTATTTTATTTAATTGTATGGATATTGGGTTTATTCGGAGTGAATATGGGATTTGCATTTGATAGCTCTCCATTAAGTATTGGTATAAGTTTATTTATAGTAGGTATTGCAGCTTTAAATTTATTATTAGATTTTGATGCCATTGAAAAAGCGGCTGAAAGCGGTGCGCCTAAATACATGGAGTGGTATGGTGCCTTTGGATTACTAGTTACTTTAGTATGGTTGTATATGGAAATTTTAAGATTGCTGAGTAAATTAAACTCAAAAGACTAGTGAGTATATTTATCCCTTTAAATAAAAATTATAATGGAGTTTAAGCGGGGTAAATTAACGAACGAGCAATTGATACATCTTTATCGTTCCTTGCTTTTGCCAAGAATGATAGAAGATAAAATGTTGCTTTTACTTCGCCAAGGAAAAATTAGCAAATGGTTTAGTGGTATTGGGCAAGAAGCCATCGCAGTAGGGGCTACATTAGCCATGGAACCTACTGAATGGATCATGCCCTTGCATAGAAATTTAGGTGTATTTACTGCACGTAATATGCCCTTGACCGATTTATTCAAACAATGGCAAGGATATAAATCGGGTTATAGTAAAGCGCGCGAAAGAAGTTTTCATTTTGGTTCTAAAGCGCATCATGTATGTGGTATGATATCCCATTTAGGTCCTCAATTAGCTATTGCAGATGGAGTCGCACTTGCCTATCAACAAAGAGGACAATTAAAAGCCACCTTAGCATTTACAGGAGAGGGAGGAACAAGTGAAGGTGATTTTCATGAAGCCTTAAATGTTGCTGCAGTTTGGGGACTGCCCGTTATTTTTATTATTGAAAATAATGGATACGGATTAAGTACACCTACCAATGAACAATATAAATGCGATTATTTAGTAGACCGTGCCAAAGGTTATGGCATTGAGGGTGTGCGCATTGATGGCAATAATATTTTAGAGGTATATGAAACTGTAAAAGGGGTAAGAGATTATTGTATTAATAATCAAAGATCTTATTTAATTGAATGTACCACTTTTAGAATGCGTGGGCATGAAGAAGCCAGTGGTGTGAAATATGTTCCAAAAGAATTGATGGATACTTGGTCAAGAAAAGATCCCATAAAAAATTACGAGCAATATTTAGTGAAAGAAAAAGTAATCACTGAAATGGAAGTGGCCACAATCAGAAATGATTTAAAGCAAAGTATTGAATCGGATTTAAAAATGGCCATGGAGCCAGAACATTGGGAGCCATCAGTGCAAGAAGAAGTAGCCGATTTATTTGCTCCTGCTTTACCTAATACCATTTTAGATTTTACCGAATTAAATAATCCTATATTAACGAAGAAGCGTTTTATAGAAGCCATTAGCGAAGCGCTAAGACAATCTATGGTTTTGTATCCAGAATTAATTATTATGGGACAAGACATTGCTGAATATGGAGGCGCTTTTAAAGTAACAGAAGGTTTTGTGCAACAATTTGGAAAGCAAAGAGTACGCAATACACCTATATGCGAAAGTGCCATAGTAGGTGCTGCGCTTGGATTAAGTTTAGAAGGTATTAAGTCGGTGATGGAAATGCAGTTTGCCGATTTTGTAACCGTGGGCTTTAATCAAATTGTAAATAATTTGGCCAAAATAAATTATAGATGGGGACAGAATGCAGATGTAGTTATTCGTATGCCAACAGGTGCGGGTGTGGGAGCGGGTCCTTTTCATTCACAATCGAATGAGGCATGGTTTACACATGTGCCCGGATTAAAAGTAGTGTACCCTTCTAATCCTATTGATGCAAAAGGTTTATTGATTGCCGCATTAGCCGATCCTAATCCCATACTTTATTTTGAACATAAAGTAATGTATAGAAGTATGGAAGCAGAAGTGCCTGATGAATATTATCAAATTCCTATTGGCAAGGCGGCGCTGTTAAGCGAAGGAGAAGAGGCTTGTATTATTACTTATGGTATGGGTGTGCATTGGGCTTTGCAATATCAAGCAGCGCATAGTGAAGCTTCAATATCTATTTTAGATTTAAGAACCTTGGCCCCATTAGATTATAAAGCCATAGAAAAAGTGGTGAAGACTACAGGAAAAGTAATGGTGCTACACGAGGATAATTTAACCGGTGGTATTGGTGGAGAAATTAGTGCATGGATTGCAGAGCACTGCTTTGAATATTTAGATGCACCTGTTATGCGTTGTGCTTCCTTAGATACACCTATTCCTTTTAATACTGTTTTGGAAAAACAATATTTAGCGAATTCAAGGTTAGATGAAATGATGCAACGTTTATTAAGTTATTAAAAAAAGATCCTTAAATTTTATCTCTTGGGTGAAGTAAACAAGCCTACCCGTTTATGGGGTAGGCTTGAAAAATCATTAGCTAAAAAATAACAAGATCCCTTAAATTTTATTAAGGGCCTTGTTATTTACTATCTCTGATAGGTATTGGTCACTGAATTACCGGATGTGTCGGTTAAAATAAAAGTATATTTATTATTTGCATCCCAACTATATTTTACATAACCATTCTTAGTACCTCTTTTATAAGTTAGCAAATATCCATTTGTTCCTACAGCAACAAAATCTGTAATAGCTGCACCATTTAATGGCGTTGTAGCTGGGCGAACTGGTTTTGAAAATGCTTGTGGTATTACTTGATTTTCTGGCGCAGTTGTATTGGGATCAAGTGTAACCTTGCCTTTTAAAGCACCAATCACATAAGGGTAATCTGTAGTTCCGTGATAGTGATAAGCGCCATTTGTTCCATTATGTCCATGACAAGTATCCAGAGCAATCATACTCGCTCCATCAGGTTCTTTTAATCCATACACCGGGAAACCATCAACTGCAAATGCAATGGGCTTGAGGCCATTTAGAGTAGATAAATGCATAGGTGCAGCATGATAATGATAATCATCCCCTTTACCACAATGCCCGCCCCAATTATCCAACTCTCCAATTTTATAAGAATCTTCCCCTCTATTATTTAATGCATTAAAAATAGGGATCCCATTTACGGCCACTGCAACAGCTCCCTTCATTAAGTTTGTTTTTGTACTTAGTGGTATAGTGGCATAAGCTGGTTGTAATGGGATAGACCAACTATTTGTTCCATTGTAGGGCTGTGTAATAGGAACTTGTTGTTGCCAATTTGTTATTCCAATCATCATATTGTGACTAGGTATGCCGGTTGATGCAATATAAAAATAGGTATCATCCCAGCTAGTACTAATACTTGGTTTAAATGCTGTAAATGCAGAGTCAATAAATGTGAAATTCGTTTTTGGAATAGTCACTGTGATTAGATTTACTATTGGCGTTACTATTGGGGTATCTGAATTAGTGGTGGCTGATTTACTACAGGCCATTAAAATAGAAAAAATAAATAGCAAACTCATAGCAGTGAATCCAAGTCTAGAATTGAATATATACACCCTAATAAGTTCTTTGTTAAATGAGTAGACAATCCATAATAATAAGCTGAAGATGAATAAAGGCAGGTATTTTAATGTATGATTATTTGTATCCTTATCATTATTAAAATAAGCATCATTTATTTGCAACAATTTTACAATCTTGAATTTTGCTAATTTTTGATCTTGAATACTTAAATCATTTATATAAATGGGCTTAATGAGACCTCCTTCTTGTTCAAGAAATATTCTATCATCCTTAGCAAATGAAAAATTTCCATTTACTATCTCACCCGATTTTAATCTCCATGAATTTAATACTTTGCCTTCTTCCTTATGATAATGTCCGCCTGAATGCGCCATTAGACTTGTACTTTGTAAGATAAAAATGGCAATAAAAAAGTAGAGATTTTTTTTCATATTTAAGGTCTTGTATAGGAGACTTTCAATAATGCACTACGCAAAATTTTTTCTTTAAATTAATTATTAAAGCTAGTATAAATAGTCCTTATTTTTTAATTAGGGGTATTAATAGTTTATTAAAAAAAGGTCCTTAAATTTTATTTTTTGGGTTAAGTAAACAAGCCTACCCGTTTATGGGGTAGGCTTGAAAAATCATTAGAAAAAAATCAATAAGCCTCTTAGATTTTTTTCTAGAGGCTTATTCTTTAATAACCCTTATTTTTTAATTAGGGTTATTAATAGTCTTTTAAAAAAAGCTTCTTTTTTTAAATAAAAATCATTAGAGAAAGTATAAATAACCCTTATTTTTTAATTAGGGTTATTTATACGATACACGCGTAAGAAATTCCCTCCCAATACTTTCGCAACATCCTTATTAGCGTAACCTCTTGCTATTAATGCTTGTGTAAATTTAGGATAATCCAACACTGTTTTTAATTCTTTAGGTGCAGAGTTAATGCCATCGAAATCAGAACCTATTCCTACATGGTTAATGCCTATTAGGTTTACGATATGGTCAAAGTGTTGCATTAATTGTTCTAAGTCTGGCTTAATGGCTTCGCTTTCTTCGGGATATTTTTCAGAGACCATCGTGAATGCGTATTCGCGTTGTAATCCGGTGGCTAATAAAGAATCTATTTCAGCTTTATGATTTTTTCTAAAGGCTGCATCTTTTTTACTAAAATTACTATCCACAAAACCAGAGAAGAAGTTTAAGTGAATCACGCCTCCATTTTTTCCAACAGCTAAAATTTGATCATCTTTTAAATTTCTTGTAACTGGACAAATACTATAAGCATTACTATGGGATGCAATCACTGGTTTGGTGGTTGTTTTTATAGCATCCCAGAAAGTAGCTTCCCCTACATGAGAGATGTCTACAATAATGCCCAACTTATTCATGCGTGCAATAATTTCTTTACCAAAAGCAGTCAAGCCTTTAGGTCCAGTATAGCTAGGATCTTTTTCAGCGGTATGAGAACTAGCCCATGAAGGCGAGTTGTTCCAAGTAAGTGTCATATAGCGAACGCCTCTATTATAAAATGTATCTAAGCGGTCAATATTGTCTTCAATCATATGGCCACCTTCCACTCCATATTGTGCCACAATTTTATTTTGCTTTAAGGCTTTATTAATTTGCTTCCAGCTTTTAGCAATGACAATTTTATCAGGGTTTCTATTAGCAACAGCTTCTAGTGTGTCCATCGATCTCATTGCCCATGCATAAGGGCTGGCTTTTTCTCCATCACACCAAACTGAAAATAATTGGTAGTCTAATCCCCCTGTTTTCATTCGCTTTAAATCGGAGTGGTTGATGCCGGTTAGGTCCTGGTCAAGGCTTACTTTTTTTTCGATACATGCAGTAATGCAATCATTGTGGGTATCTACTAATATCGATTTATAGTGAATGGCTTGGGCGTTTGCGCCAGCTGTTATAAGCAAAAAAAGGGCTACTAAGTATTTCATAGTATAGGATTGTTTTGATTGACAACTAAAATAGCTATTTTTGCGCACAGAAAACCGACTATGTTAGACAAACTAGAAGCCATAAAAGCAAGATTCCAGCAAGTGGGTGTGGCTTTGACCAATCCAGAGATTATCAATAACCAATCAGAATTTGGTAAAATGAGCAAGGAATACCGTTCCTTGGAGAAGATTATTATACCCTATGAGCGTTATATGAAGGTGTTGGAAGAGCATAAATTTGCCAAAGAAACC
>SHWX01000041.1 GCA_009693615.1 Chitinophagaceae bacterium
ACCCCAGTAACAGATGCTCCCCATTTCTTTTTGGTAACAATTAATATTAAACCTAAAACACAATGCCAAAAGCTCCATAATAAAAAACTTCCTTCCTGCCCTTCCCAAAAACAACTTAACAAATATTGATAAGGTAAGTTTTTGTCGCTATGCATGTAAGCATACTTATACTCAAACAAATGATTGTAGATAACATAAAATAAAACCACAAAGCAAGAGACTACTGCCACTGATTCAATAATGAAAGCAATCTTGGCTAATTTTTCCCATTGCGCTTGTAAACTAATTTCTTTAGAGAAAAATGCTTTCGCAAAAGAATAAGTAGCCACTAAAGAAGCTACTAAAGAAAGTATGGTTAAAAAATAGCCTATTTGGCCGGGAAATAGATGCTCGTCAAGAAACTTTGTAGTATTCATTTACCTAATTGAATTTTTTTAATTGCTAAGCGTAACCGGTTGGTCTTTCATAGCATTCGGATTGTCCTTGTATTTTGAAGGACATTTCATCACTATCGCAGAACATTCAAAAACATCGCCTTGTACTTTTCCTTTTAACACCAATCGCTCCGATTTTTCCATATCGGTTGGCATTGTATTATGATAGACCACACTAATTTCATTTCCCAGACTATCTTGAACATTAAATTGTAATAAATTAGGATCTTTTACAGGATCATATTGAACTGGAACAGACTTGTCCATTTTAACAATCAAATTCACAAATTTCCCTTCTTTTTGCTTGGCAGAAGCAATTGTCTCATAACTACTTAAATCGCCTGTATAGCTAATAAGCACTACAATGGCAGCAGCGATTAAGACCAATAATGCAATATGTGTTTTCTTCATGGTGCAAAGTTAATCAAATGAGCTTAAATTGCATCAAATTTTATCCTCATCGAAACTCTTTTTTATGCGTGAATTTGACTATATCATAGTTTGTAGAAGCCCTGACTTTAAAAATGTAGATCGCATTAGTCAATTCATGTTACTCATTTCATTAGTGGCTTTTGGCTATTCTATTTATTTAGGCCTATTTCCTAAGCCAGCCCTTATTTTCGCCATCATGACTGCTTTTACAAGTTGGTGGATATTTTGTGTTTTTCAATCTAAAAGAGGTGTTTTACCTTATTATAGATTAGGATTATTAATAGCTTCCTGGGGTTGGTTTTTGCAGCCCAACGGTTTAATCATAGCAGGTATATTTTTAATAGGTGCGCTGTTTGAAAGACAGGTTAAATTTCCCTATGAAATTGCTTTTGATCCAGCAGGTATTGTTATAAATACTTTCCCTAAAAAACAGTACCCTTGGGGCTATGTAGAAAATGCAATTATTAAAGACGACCTTATTACCATCGACTTCAAAGACAATAAACTCATTCAAAAACAAATTAACGAACCAGTAAGTTTAACTATAACTAATGAATTCAATGCATTTTGTGCCGAACAAATTGCGCATTCAAGAACAAGTCAATCTTAACAAGTCAATCTTAAAGTCAATACTAAACTAATTCTAAAACTCATTCCTAATTGATACCTTTGCATTATGTCATTACAATTTTCACCCTATATTTTATATTCCGATGGCAAAGGCCAAATATTTGAAGACACTAGTCTTTATGTGGCAGGTCGTGCTGGCTGGGACGCTTATCCAATAGATCTAGAACATTGGATTGAATTACCCAATGGAGGTAGTTTATATGAATTACCTGAAAGAAGAGGAATTGGTATTGATGTAGAAACAGGCGAAATGCGTATTTGTGAAAAAGGTTGGGCAGTAGCTGCCTTTATTCCTCCAGCACATACAGGATTATATATTGCTGCTTATGAAACCTTGCCCAATGCGCCTACCTTACCTTTATTTTGTTATACAGCCGTGGGCTGGCAGGATGGTAAAAATTATGTACCCGCTGTAAGAATTGAAAAAGATATTAGACAAGATTGCGAAGGATATGATCAAAAAATAATTGAAGCAGGCACTAGTAAATTATTAGAAACCTATAGTCAAAACAGATTAGTGAAACATTTAATGGAAAATTGTTGCATGACTTATCATTGTCCTGCTGCCAGAAATTTTGCCATGGACAGATGGGAATGTCCCATTCCAATATCTCCTGCTTGTAATGCCAATTGTATTGGGTGTATTTCATTTCAACCTATTGAAGAAGAAATTTTTTCGAATCAAGAACGATTGAGTTTTAAACCCACCGCCGCTGAAGTAGTAGAATACACTGTGCCTCATTTAATGACAGCCCCTTTTCCAATTGTAAGTTTTGGACAAGGTTGCGAAGGTGAACCTTTATTAATGTGGGAGACTATTAAAGAATCCATTATTGAAATTAGAAAGCATACAGATAAAGGAAGTATAAATATAAATTCCAATGGCTCTGATCCTGTAGCTGTAAAAATTTTAGCAGCAGCAGGTTTAGATAGTTTAAGAGTAAGTACTAATTCGGTGAGACCAGAAATTTACAATCCTTACTACCGACCTAATAATTATACCTTCAACGATATCGTAGAAAGTTTAAAAGTAATGTCGGCTGCAGGTAAATGGACTAGTATTAATTATTTTGTTTTTCCAGGCATGACGGACAGTGTTGCAGAATATGAAGCTTTAAGAAAATTTATCAGAGACACCGATTTAAAAATGATTCAGTGGCGTAATTTCAATATTGACCCCGATTGGTATTTAGGCAAAATAGGTGTTACAGAAGTGGGAGAAATTATGGGTGTTAAACAAATGATGGATTTGATTGCAGAAGAATTTCCGAATTTAAAATTTGGTTACTATAACCCTCCTATTGAAAGAATTAAAGGCAACTTTACTCAAAACTTTGCACACCATTGAGAAGACAAAATCAAATAGGCGCTGCGCTGGCCATTACCTGTAGTATTATCTGGTCGGGTAATTTTATTGTATCTAGATATGCCATTCATTTAGCAGGCCCAGTTAGTTTAGCTTTTATGAGATGGACTGTTGCTACTCTATTTATGTTGCCTTTTGCTTATAAAAATGTAAAAAAAGAGTGGCCTATTTTCAAAGCCAACAAAGCTTATTTTTTTTGGATGGGACTAATAGGATTTTCCGTTTACAATACATTAATATATACAGCAGGGCATTATACTACTGCTATTAATATGGCATTATTTGGATCCACAGTGCACCCTATTGTGGCTGCACTACTAGCTGCTTATTTTGTAAACGAAAAATTGCATTGGAAAAATATAACAGGAATTATACTTGGCTTACTAGGCACTATCTATTTATTAACGAAAGGGCAACTATCCAATATTTTAGATTTTCAAATAAGTACCGGCGATTTATGGATGATAGGTGCAGGTATTTGTTTTGGTACATACAACGTTTTTGTACGAAAAAAACCAGTAGGTATTTCCAATAATAGTTTCTTATTGGTACTATTTGCAATTGGTGCTCTATTATTATTACCTGTTGCTGTATACGAAATGAATTTTGTTCAACCAGTGATACTCAACACTCATTTATTATGGATAATACTATACATAGGCATTGGCAATTCCACCATTTCTTATTTAATTTGGAATAATGCCATTCAAAGAATTGGAGCAGGCAAGGCAGCCTTATTTGGTACTTTAATCCCATTATTAAGTTCCATTGAAGCTGTCTTTTTATTAGGTGAAAGTTTTTCTACTACTCAAATAATTAGTGGCTGTATTATAATTACGGGTATTGTAATTAATACTTGGCCAAGCCCTATCAAACCCATTCTAGGCCAATCTTAATGAATATCAAAATTGGGTTTTGATCTATTTTTGCATTAATTTTATATTATGCAATTAAGCTTTGAACAAAAAAAAAATATGAAGGCAGGTGTTTACACCTTACTCATATGTATTGCCTTGTCTAGCTTATTTATTATCATGCAATGGCAACAACCTGCACCCACTGTTATTGCTCCAGCTACTGCTTATATGGAAGTGAACTTAGGAAATACCACTACAGGCCAAGGAGATATTGCCCCATTAAGTAAAGAAGCCCCTGCCCCTGAACTAGGTTCAAGTAAAAGCGTAAAAGCGACTGCCATAAATAAGTCGGTTAAAATAAATGCAAGTGGCAACGATCCTAATGACGAAGCTATAAAATCTGCGAAAGCAAAAACCAATATCAAAAACTTACCCCTTCCTCCTGCGTCTAAGCCTAAGGCTTTAATGGGAAAATATGCTGGTGGTAATGGCAAAGGTGGTAATAATCAGGACAGTTATAATAATGAAAAAGACCAAGGCATTGCGGGTGGCAAAGGCGATCAAGGGGTGGCGAATGGAAGTATCAATGGAAAAAATTATAAAGGAACAGGTGGCCCCTTTGTAACAAAGGGCGACAGAAGAGTCACAAAAGCCTATTCATTTAATGGAGATGTAGAACCTGCTACTATTTATGCTGAAATTGAAGTGAACCCAACAGGCGTAGGCCGTTTCGTTCAAATTGTAAAAGGTTCTAGCTCTAACGATGCTAAATATAAAAGAGCCATTGTGGAGTACTTAACTAAAATTAGTTTCAATAGCTCAGATCATATTTCTAATGTGACTGTAAAGTTTAAGTTCGAAAATCAATAATTCCGCTACTTTGAACGATTATCAAAATACTATTGACTATTTATATAGTCGTCTTCCTATGTTTAGTCGTATTGGAGCTGCTGCCATAAAAAATGATTTACATAACACTCAATTAATTTGTTCTTTTTTAGGTAATCCTGAAAATAAATTTAAGACTATTCATGTGGCAGGCACGAATGGAAAAGGTTCTACGAGTCATATGCTTGCTGCCATTTTTCAAAAAGCAGGCTATAAAACAGGATTGTACACTTCCCCTCATTTATATGATTTTAGAGAAAGAATAAAAATAAATGGAGAGATGTGTAAAAAAGAATTTGTCACTTCTTTTACCAATAGAGTAAAACCATTGATTGAAGAAATTGAACCTTCGTTTTTCGAAATTACAGTGGGCATGGCTTTTGATTATTTTGCTGCAGAAAATTGTGATATTGCCATTATTGAAACAGGGCTTGGTGGAAGACTAGATAGTACCAATGTTATTCAACCTATTCTAAGCCTTATTACCAATATTGGCTGGGATCATATGGCTTTGCTAGGAAATACACTCGAAGCCATTGCATCAGAGAAGGCAGGCATCATTAAAAATAAAACGCCTATTGTAATTAGTGAAAGTATTGCTGAAAGCAAGTTGGTTTTTATACAAAAAGCTGCATTGGAAAATGCCCCTATTTATTTTAGTGAAGATTTTATTCAAGCAGAGGCCTTTGAAAATAATTGGGATACGGCCAGTTTTAGTTTTAATCAACCCTTATTTCATTTACTAAGCAAACCTTTATTTGATGCAAAGTTTACTGTTAGCGCTGACCTTCCTGGAAAATACCAAGCTAAAAATTTAAAGGGTGTTTTAGTAGCCGTTCAATTATTAGCGGATATGGGTTGGAAATTGACAAGTGAAATTATTAAGCAAGCATTTCTTGAAATAAAAGCCTCTACTGGCTTAATGGGGAGATGGGAATGCATACAAAGTTCTCCTAGAATTGTATTAGATGTGGCGCATAATGAACACGGTATAAAAGCTATGCTTGATCAATTAGCCACGACCTATTATGATCAACTATATATTGTAACAGGAATGGTGAAGGACAAAGATGTGGATGCAGTGCTAACTTTACTTCCTAAAAATGCAAATTACTATTTTACACAATCACATTTGCCTAGAGCACTGGCAGCTCAAGAGCTTGCAGAAAAAGCAAATGCCTTGGGCTTAAAAGGTGAAATATATAGCGATGTAAACATTGCACTAGAAACAGCGGCTGCAAAAGCCAATGACAAAGACCTTATCCTTGTTATTGGCAGCGTTTATTTAGTAGCAGAAGTTGACAGAGCCTTGTTTAAAAAATAAACTAAGTCTACTACCAACCTTTCTGCTTACACAAATTAGTAATGTGCGCCAAATGGTGTTTACCATGCCATGAGTAAATAGCTAGCATATCCCATAAACTTACTTCTGCATTTCTACCCGGATGAAATAATTTTCTTTGAAACTGTTCATCGGTCATAGATTCTAATAACATTACCCAACGTGCATGAAGTGCATGTAATAGAGTAGTTGAATAATTTATAGGCGTGTTTAAAGAATCGGCAGTATTTGCAAATCCTTTTTCATCATAGGCTTTAATAGCAGGCACTTCTTCAGTCAAGGCCATTTTAAAACGAATAAAAGCATTCATATGACTATCGGCCATATGATGCATTACTTGTTGAATGGTCCAACCACCTTCTCTGTAAGGCTTATCTAGCTGTGCTTTATCTAAATGTTGCACAGCCATTTCTAAATTAGCCGGCGCTATTTTAATAGCATTAATCCAAGTTTTTTTATTTTCTTCATTAAAAGGCAAATTGACCACTTTGCCAATGGGGTATTTTAAGTCTTCCATTTTATTATTTATTTTTTTAATTTTTATTCTTCTCTCAGCGCCTTCCCCGTTAAATGTATAAAAACATCTTCTAAGTTCGCCTTTTTTACTTCTTTTACTTTTTCAAATCCAGTTTCCACTAATTCATCAATTAAATGATTCGGGGTATTAATGGCAATAATCTTACCACTATCAATAATAGCTACCCTATCACATAAAACTTCTGCCTCATCCATATAATGGGTAGTGATAATTACGGTGGTTCCATTGTCTCTAATTTCTTTAATTAAATCCCATAAATTTCTTCTTGCTTGCGGGTCTAAACCTGTAGTAGGTTCGTCTAAGAAAATAATTTTGGGTTTATTAATTAAAGTAGTGGCAATAGAGAACCTTTGTTTCTGCCCCCCACTTAATTCTTTAAACTTTGCTTTGGCCTTGTCTTGTAAATTAACTTTTTGCAAAAGAGCGTCAGCATCTATTTCATTTTGGTAAAGCCCCACAAATAAATGTATGAGTTCAGTTAAATTTAAATTAGGATAGAATCCGGCGGTTTGAAGTTGTACCCCAATCATTTTTTTTATAGACTCAGGTGACTTATCTAAATCAAAGCCATTCACCATGACTGTGCCACTTGTTTTTTCCCTTAAAGTTTCAATAATTTCAAGGGTGGTTGACTTTCCAGCACCATTGGGGCCTAATAAGCCAAAGATCTCCCCTTCTTTTACTTCAAAGCTGATGCCTTTGACAGCTTTAAAATCGCCATAGGATTTTACGAGGTCTTTTACCGTGATAATGGGCTCTGCTGACATGATACCTTAATTAATGAATAGATGATTGATGACTAGATGAATAAGTAGGCAAATTTAATCTCTTTTCAGCGCTATGCAAAATGAAAACTTGTCCAAGAACCTTATCTTTGCCAAAAGATATTCAAATGAAATTAGGCATTTTAGGAGGGGGTCAATTAGGACGAATGTTATTGCAAGCAGCCGCTAACTATGACGCAACCACCTATGTACTAGAAAACGATGCCCATTGCCCTGCCGCTCATTTATGTCATCATTTTACCTTAGGTAATATTCAAGATTTTGATGCAGTCTATAATTTTGGAAAAGGCTTAGACGCCATTACTATAGAAATTGAAGCAGTCAATGTAGATGCCTTAGAGAAATTAGAAGCCGAAGGCGTGAAAGTGTACCCAAGGCCTAGCGCTATTAGAACTATTAAAAATAAAATTTTACAGAAGCAGTTTTATAAAGAAAATGAAATTCCTACTGCTCCTTTTTTCATCACAGAAAATAAATCCGATTTACTAAACCATATTTCTTTTTTACCTGCAGTACATAAAATGGCTGAAGGTGGTTATGATGGTAAAGGGGTTCAAATAATAACTAGTGAAAAAGAAATTGAATTAGGTTTTAATGTTCCTTCTGTATTAGAACAAAAAATAAAAATTGCGACCGAGATAGCCTTAATTGTGGGCATGAACGCCAAAGGAGAAACCATTATTTACCCTCCAGCAGAAATGATCTTCGATCCCGTATATAATTTATTGGACTACCAATTAAGCCCTGCCAAATTAGAAGAAAAAGTTTTATGGAAAGCGCAGGCCATCGCAAGAAAAGTAGTACAAGGTTTAAATAGCCCTGGTTTATTTGCCATTGAATTATTTATTGATGGCAACGGTGATGTCTGGGTAAATGAAACAGCACCTCGTGTGCATAATAGCGGACACCATACTATTGAAGCAAATTATAGTAGTCAGTACGATATGCTACTTAGAATTTTATTAGACTACCCTTTAGGCAATACCGATGCCATTTTACCTTCGGCCATTGTGAATATTATTGGTAGCGAAGGCCACAGCGGCGATGTTTATTATGATGGATTAGAAGAAGTCTTGAAAATGGATAATGTTTTTGTACATATTTATGGTAAAAAACAAACCAAGCCAGGAAGAAAAATGGGCCATGTTACCATTATTAGCAAAGACTACCAAGACCTCACGCATAAAGCGAATAAGATAAAACACACATTGAAGGCTATCACTAAACCTTAGGTTTTAGAATGGTCTTTTTTACTTGTAAGGTTTTTAGGTAACCAATTCCTATTATACTTTTTAATTGAAGCCCAGGAGATTTTTTCAAAGGACCAAATATTTTAATTTTATCATCGTACATTAAATCTAGACTATAAGTAGCCGAGAAATACTTATTAATTTTAAAAGTAAACATATTGGTCATGTATAAATTAATATTCTCAGGCTTTTCGTAATAGTTAGAGAAAAAGTCGGCACGCCCTTTATAAGTAACGTTTGGTGCAATGGTATTATTATAATTCACCGTTACAAATAAACCTGTTTCTCTATTTATCTTTTTACCAACAGGCACACCATAACTACCCAAATCGGAAAGCTTGGTATTTAATACTAAAGTAGTTCTAGAAGTTAAAGGAGAAAAGAAAACCGAGAAAGTATTATTGGGTTTAAAATCCAATCCCGCAGATAAAATAATATAAGCGGGCGATAAGAAAGAAGAAGTGAAATTGGAATTGGATCCACTAAAACTATAACCATCAAAAAATTGAGAACGGAAATTAAATAAACCCGACAAGTACCACATACCAGTGGTATCAATGCGGTAACCATATTTACTTAAGACATCAATTCTATCATCATTTTTTCTGCCTCCCAAACTAGTAGATTGTACAAAGCCTAAATTCAAGTCTAAATTATTATCCCAACTTTGACGAGGCTTTTGGTAATAGGCATAATAATTAAAGTAACTATTAATAGCCATATTGAAATTATCTCCCCCCGCAGCCCAGTTACTTAAAGAGCTTTGTGATAAATTAAAATTATACATCCCCCCCTGCTTCCAATTATAATAACTGGTGTCGTTATCTTTTTTTATAGTCCTTGAAGTTTCTGATCTCAGTTTTGCAACGGCTACATTTTGAGCAGAGGCAGCTTGCACACCTATTAAGATCAAAACAAATAGCAGACTTTTTCTCATGAAACTCAATATTTTTTCAAATATAGGAAGCCTTTGATAAATCATTGATTTCTAATTATATATAAATTATTAATACATTTGGGTTAGGAGCTAAGTAAGGGTTTCATTATCAAATAATTAGAAGTTCTGGCTGACAAGTTGACACATTCTACTTTTTTAACTAAATTTGCGTTTCAAACCAATTTGAATGGAATTATTCACCACGGCGACCAAAGAACACGATGAGCTGAGACAGGGGGAAGCCTATGAATCTGCTCAAAGTAAAGCTGCCTTTTCAAAGTTTTTCTATGTAGAAAGCTATGGCTGTGCTATGAACTTTGCCGATAGTGAAGTGGTAGCCTCTATTTTAGAAAAAAACGGCTATGGAAGTACGCGTAATGTGGAGATGGCCGATTTAATTTTAATTAATACTTGTTCTATTAGAGAGAAGGCAGAACTCACTGTTCGAAAAAGATTAACTGAGTTTAGAAAATACAAAGAACAAAAGCCAGCAATGTTAGTGGGTGTTTTGGGTTGTATGGCTGAAAGGTTAAAATCAAAACTTTTAGAAGAAGAAAAATTAGTAGACATAGTAGTAGGCCCCGATGCTTACCGCACCCTACCCGATTTAATTATAGAAGCAGGCACTGGACAAAAAGCAGTGAATGTTTTATTAAGTCGTGATGAAACTTATTCAGATATTTCTCCTGTTCGATTAGATAGCAATGGCATTAGTGGATTTGTATCTATTATGCGCGGCTGTAATAATATGTGTAGTTTTTGCGTCGTGCCTTTTACAAGAGGCCGTGAAAGAAGCAGAGACGCTTTTTCTATTGTAGCAGAATCAAAAGACTTATTCGATAAAGGCTATAAAGAAGTAACCTTACTAGGTCAAAATGTAGATAGTTATTATTGGACGAACCCGGAAACCAATACGCAAGTAACTTTTGCAATGTTATTAGAAAGCGTTGCTTTAATTAGTCCATTACTGAGAGTACGTTTTAGCACTTCACATCCTAAGGATATTACCGACGAAGTTTTATTCACCATGATGAAGTACAATAATATTTGTAAATACATTCATCTGCCTGTTCAAAGTGGAAGCACACGTGTACTTCAATTAATGAATCGTACCTATACACGTGAATGGTACCTTGCTAAAGTAGCGCGTATTAAAGAACTGATGCCGCAGTGCAGTATATCTGCCGATATCATTGCAGGATTTTGTACTGAAACAGAAGAAGATCATAATGATACAATGAGTATTATGCAATTAGCACAGTACGACTACGCCTATATGTATTTTTATTCTGAGCGTCCGGGTACCCTTGCTGAAAAAAGATATGAAGACGATGTTCCACTAGATGTAAAGAAAAGAAGACTACAGGAAATTGTAGATGTGCAATGGCATTTATCGAATGAGAGTAATAAAAAAGAATTAGGTAATATTTACGAAGTCTTAATCGAAGGCAATAGTAAGAAAAGCGATCAAGAGTGGATGGGAAGAACTAGCCAAAATAAAGTGGTGGTGTTTCCAAAGTCAATAGAAGGACAAACAAAGCCTTTACAAAAAGGGGATTATATAAATATTCTTATTACAGCATATACAAAAGGTACTTTAATAGGTACTATAAAATAAAGAACATGGACTTACAAGCTTTAAAAAATAGATTTAATATTATAGGTAATTCACCTGTACTCAATCATGCCTTAAATACTGCAGAGCAAGTAGCTGCTACCGACTTAACCGTTTTAATAGTGGGTGAAAGCGGCGTAGGTAAAGAAGTTTTTTCTCAAATCATTCATAGCTTATCGGCAAGAAAACATAATCCATTTATTGCAGTGAACTGCGGTGCCATTCCAGAGGGTACCATTGATTCAGAATTATTTGGACATGAGAAAGGTTCTTTCACAGGTGCCGTAGATAGTAGAAAAGGTTATTTTGAAACCGTAAGTGGAGGTACTATATTTTTAGATGAGATTGGTGAATTGCCTTTAGGCACACAGGCTCGTTTATTACGCGTTTTAGAAACCGGAGAATTTATAAGAGTGGGTTCTTCAAAAGTGCAGAAATCAGATGTAAGAGTAATAGCTGCAACCAATAGAGAACTACTTGAATACACACATAAAGGAAAATTTAGAGAAGACTTATATTACCGATTAAATACAGTGCCTATTCGTATTCCTTCTTTAAGAGATCGTAAAGAAGATATTCCTTTGTTATTTAGAAAATTTGTGGTGGACTTTGCAGAGAAGTATAAAACCAAACCTATTTTCTTAGATGAAGAAGCAAGAGAACTACTAACTAAGTATAGCTGGCCAGGTAATGTAAGGGAGTTAAAAAATATTGCAGAACAAATTTCAGTACTGCGCAAATCGGATAATATTAATAGTGAAACCTTAGCAGGTTTTTTACCTCAGCACAATATTCATAATATGCCCATGGTGACCAGTGGTACCCCTGTGGGTGAATTTGCGAATGAAAGAGAAATTTTATACAAGCTTTTCTTTGATATGAAAAAGGATGTGAATGAATTAAAGAAAATGTTTTTAGAAATATTACAAAACCCTTCCATTGCTGGGCAATCTGCTAATTTTAATAAAGAGTCTTTAATCAATGAATTAAAAGAAGACATCATGCCAAGCAACGCTGCGCATGTTTCTTCAGCGAATACACAGCCTACTGTTCATTTGAACCACCCCCAGCCTATTATTATAGACAAAGAACCCAATAGCCATTTCGAAGTAGATGAATCTTTGAATATCATGGATAAGGAAAAAGAACTAATTTTAAAGGCACTTAAGAAACATAGAGGCCGCAGAAAAGATGCTTCTAACGACTTAGGCATTAGCGAAAGAACTTTATATCGAAAAATTAAAGAATACAACATTGAAGAATAAGTATTACAATATTATAGTAAAGAGTAAGATTATATTAAAGAGCAAGCTTTTAAAATTTATTTTGCCCATAACTCTTTGCGCAATACTTATAAGCGGTTGTGGTATTTATAGTTTTAGAGATGCCGTTATTCCAGAAAATGTCAAAACCATTAAAATAGGTTTTGTAGAAAATAAAGCGAGGTATGTAAATCCGCAATTGGCTCCCCTGCTTACCGATAAGTTGATGCAAAAAATAATGAGTCAAACAAAATTGACTAGAACCAACAACGACGATGCGCATTATCAAATATTTGCAACTATTACCAATTACGACCCTTCTCAAACAGTGGGTGTAAGTGCGAAACAAGCAAGTACCAACCGGTTAACGGTAACTGTGCATGTAGTCTTAAAAAAGACTTTAGATAACAAAGAACAAGAATTTGATGTCACTAGAAATTTTGATTTTTCTGCTACCCTCACTTTAAATCAAGCAGAAGGACAACTAATGGAAGACATCCTTAGAAATATTACAGACGATATCTTTAACCAAATTTTTTCAAACTGGTAAGCATGACTTCAGCCCTTCATCATAAAATATTATCTCAATGGACTGGTCATGGTAGTTTAGAAACTATTGAAACCGCTGACTTGGAAAAATGGGTAGAAACGCATCCTTATAGTGCTAGCTTACAATTTTTATTAGCAAAAAAATATGCATTAGTAGGTTCGCCTTTATTTCAAGAACAAGTGCAAAAAACAACTAGCTACTTTCCTACTGCTTTGCATTTGCACCAGATTTTACAAGAACAAGAGGATGATACCATTGCAGCCCCCTTGGACGATAAAGTAACTAACCTTATTTCAGAACAATTTGCTCAATTTAAAGAGCCTATTGAAACCATAGAATTGGCTTATGAGGCAGAAATAGCCATCGCCGCAAAAGCCGACTATTTTGCTGCCCAGGGTATTGAAATTGACCTCTCTAAGGTTCCTCAAGACAAATTCACTCAACAATTAAGGAGTTTTACCGCCTGGTTAAAGGTTTTAAAGCAAAAAGAGGGTATTCCTGTGATGGAGGAAATGGCCGAGGAAAACGAGAAGGAAATAGCCGCTATTGCTGAAAAAGCCAATACCACAGCCGATGTGATCACCGAAGCCATGGCCGAAATATGGCTAAAACAAGGCAATAAGCGCAAAGCCATCGACATCTATTCCAAATTAAGTTTTATTTTTCCTGAAAAATCCGTTTATTTTGCGTTAAGAATAGAACAAATAAAACAAAAGAAATGATTACACTGTACTT
>SHWX01000042.1 GCA_009693615.1 Chitinophagaceae bacterium
TTTGGTTAAATAATTGGTTTTTCCCAGTGGACATCTCGACTTGCGGGATGAATCTGCCAAAACAGATTTGGGACGGCGAAGGTAGGCTATTTCAGTGTATTTCCGCTCAAAATTGGCTTAAAAATAAGGGCCACCGGGAAATGATCGCTGTAACCACCCCTAAACCGGTCTCCATCATAGGTTCTTTTGGAGTAGCCCTGGTATTTGCCCTGGGTTTCAATCATGTCGGGGTTGGTGTAAATAATTGGTTTGTAGTTGCTTAGGTTATTATATGGTGTTAATTGAAGCAAACAGTTCTAAAAGTCAACAGGAATATTTAGTCTGTTACAATTTGGACATAGAAGGGTTTATAACCCTATTGGATTTGAAACAATACCTAACAAGTCCGAAAAGCTTCTTTCCATAAAATCATGTATAGAGCCAAATTAACAATCTAATTACAAGATGATAATTGCACAATTAATTAATTCTGGTAGGAATGATGGATATTTATACTATAGAATATATTTTAATATGAGAGGATTATCTTTTATTTTGACAGTAAGTCCTCATCCTATTACCACCGTGGTGTTGTTGCTCTCGGTTGGCACTCATTTAAGAGTTCTTGATGTTGGTATAAAATTTTATAATATTAATAAGGGTATCAAATTTTATAAAAAAAGTAGCCAATTTTTAAGTCATTATAAAAATAAAACTTAGCAATTGGCTTTCATTAAACTTTAACAGTTAATGAAAATATTGTTTTATTTATTTCCAAAAAACTAAATTTTAATAAATATTTTTTTTAGAATTTATACATAAATAAAGTCCTAAAAAGTATAGTTTTTAGAGTCGTTTTATAGACAATTTTTACTCTTATTTTTACTATTTTCTATATTTATGACAAGTGACATTTTGTTTAGGGGGAAGCGCTGTACTGGCGCAGCCTGGCTCAAAAACTAGCCTCATTCGGCTTATTGCTTGACAGCTTGGCAGAATTTAGGCTTTGGTACCCTGTTTGATAGTAGATAGCTAAACAACAGCACTATGCAAAAAGGTCAAATTAGAGTTCAAACAGAGAACATCTTTCCTATCATTAAAAAGTTCCTTTACAGCGACCACGAAATATTTTTACGTGAGTTAGTAAGTAACGCTGTAGATGCTTCTCAAAAATTAAAAACATTAAGCTCTAAAGGCGAAGTGAAAGGCGATATAGGTAACCTTAGAGTAGATGTAATTTTAGATGCCAAAGAAAAAACATTGACCATTATGGACAATGGTATTGGGATGTCATCTGAAGAAGTAGATAAATATATTAACCAAGTAGCCTTCAGCGGCGCCGAAGAATTTGTTACTAAATACAAAGACGCTAGCATTATTGGTCATTTTGGTTTAGGTTTTTATAGTGCCTTTATGGTGAGTGAAAAAGTTGATATCTATTCTAAAAGCCATACCGGTACACCAGGTGTTTTTTGGAGCTGCGATGGTAGCACTGAATATGAATTATATGAAGTAGACTATAGTGCCCGCGGTACTAAAATTGTTTTACATATTAACGAAGAGAGTGCAGAATTCTTAGAAGTACAAAGAGTAAAATCTATCTTGAATCGTTTTTGTAAATTCTTGCCAGTAGCTATTTATTTTACCGATGCAAATGCGGAGGTGAAAGTTGAGGAAGGTAAAGAAGCAGAAGTTGAAAAACCAATTAACAATACCAATCCTTTATGGATTCGTAAGCCTGCCGATTTAACCAAAGAAGACTACGAGAATTTTTATAAAGAATTATATCCCTTTGGTGAAACCCCTTTATTTTGGATTCACTTAAACGTAGACTATCCATTTAATTTAACGGGTATATTGTATTTCCCTAAAATTAAACAAAGCTTTGAAATTCAAAAGGACAAAATTCAGTTGTATTGCAACCAAGTATTTGTAACCGATGAAGTGAAAGACATTGTGCCTGAGTTCTTAATGTTATTACATGGCGTTATTGATAGCCCAGACATTCCACTAAACGTAAGTCGTAGCTATTTACAAGGCGACCCGAATGTGAAAAAAATTAATGCACACATTACTAAAAAAGTAGCCGATAAATTAGAAGAAATATTTAATTCCGATAGAAAGGCATTTGAAGAAAAGTGGGAGAGCCTTGGCTTATTCGTTAAATATGGTATGATTACCGACGACAAGTTCTTAGACAAGGCCAACAAGTTTTTAATATTAGAAGATGCAGCTACTGCAGGTACTTTCTACACCTTAGATGAATATAAAAAAGCAACCGAATCGAATCAAAAAAATAAAGACGGCAAACAAGTATTATTATATACTACCAACCCAGTAGGTCAAGATGCGTTTATACAAGCAGCAGTAGGCAAGGGCTACAAGGTAATTAAATTAGAAACCATGGTGGACGCTGCCTTTATTAATAATGTAGAAATGAAATGGGAAGGCGTTCAATTTGTGAGAGTAGATGCCGATGTGGTAGACAACTTAATAGACAAGCAAGAAAATGTTGATTCTGTTTTATCTAAAGATGAAGTAGAGCAAGCTAAAAAATTATTTGAATTCCAAATACCTGAAACAACTATTACTGTTGAAGTGAAAGGGCTTAGCCAAGACGCTGCGCCGGTCATTGCAACACGCCCTGAATTTATGCGTCGTATGAAAGACATGGCAAGCATGGGTGGTGGAGGCATGACTGCTTTTTATGCGCAAATGCCCGACGAAGTGCATTTAACTATTAATGGTAATCACTCTATATTCCAAGCTTTATTAAAAGAAGCTGATGTAGAAAAGCAACAAAAGCAAGCACGCAACTTAGCCGACTTAGCCTTGCTTTCACAAGGTTTATTAAAAGGCGCAGAGTTAACCAACTTTATTAATAGAAGTGTTGATTTATTAAAGTAATCAAGCTATTTGATTTAACTAAAAAGGCGTTCAGTTTTGAACGCCTTTTTTTATGAGTATTTATTTTTTAATTATTGTAAGAACCGCTTTCTTTTAAATCTATTACCTGCATTTGAACTGTTTGTGTTCCCTGCCATTCATTGAGTTGTAATTGAAACACTACATCAAAGGGTTTACCCGATTTAACTATACCTATATGCTGCGCCATATTGTATCCAATACCTTTTAGTATTTGATTGCCCTGTGTAATATTAAAACTAATATGTGCTTCTTTGGCAAGTTTGCTATAACCCGTATCGTATACATTTTTAGCTAAAAATAAAGGACGCATATTATCTGGTCCAAAAGGTTCCATCTGCAAAATAATTTGGTAAAAATTCATATTAATACTATCAATAGGAATAACTGCATTAATAACAATTTCAGGAATAAGTTGAGCTGGTGTAATTCTTTCAGCCACCGCTTGTTCAAAAGCATTTTTAAATGCCTCTAAATTTTCTAAAGCCAGTGTCATACCTGCTGCTGCAAAATGCCCTCCATATCCAATTAAGTGTGCTCTACAAGCATGAAGGGCTTCGTATAAATTAAAACCTACTACACTTCTTGCACTTCCAGTTACTACTTCTCCACTTTGTGTAAGTACAATAGTGGGTTTATAATGTTTTTCAATAAGTCTGCTTGCTACAATACCCACCACACCTTTATGCCAATGCGATTGAAACACTACCGATGATTTTTTATTAGCATGATTCGGATCTAATTCAATTTCCGCTAAGGCTTCTTCAGTAATAGTAGTATCGGCTTCTCTTCTATCTAAATTATCTTGTTGTAATAATGAACCAATGGCTAATGCCTTTGAATAATCTTTTTCTACAAAAAGTTGCACTGCTTTTTTAGCATCGTCCATTCTGCCTGCTGCATTAATTCTGGGCGCTACTGCAAATACTAAATTTGTAATACGCATGGGCGTGGTTTGTTTGGCTAACTCCATTAAGGCTAGTAAACCAGGGCAGGGCGACTCGTTTACTTGTTGTAAACCAAAATAAGCCAAGGTTCTGTTCTCATCTATTATAGGTACAATATCGGCAGCAATAGCGGTGGCTACTAAATCTAAATATTCTAAATACGATTCAGCAGGTAGTTTATACTTATCTGCTAAGGCAGTAATTAATTTTAACACCACACCGCAGCCGCATAATTCTTTAAACGGGTAATGACAATCAATTTGTTTTGGATTAAGTATTGCAATAGCGGGCGGTAAAATAGCATCGGGTAAATGGTGGTCGCAAATTATAAAATCAATGCCTAGCTCTTTTGCGTATTCAACTAACTCAATGGATTTAATTCCACAGTCAACTGATATTATTAATTGTATGCCGGTTTGCTTTGCGTAATCGATACCAATTTTAGATACGCCATAGCCTTCTTTGTATCTATGGGGTATATAATAATCTACTTGTTCTGTCAATTTTTTTAAAAATTGGTATAAGGTAGCTACAGAAGTAGTTCCGTCAACATCGTAGTCCCCAAAAACTAAAATAGATTCCGCATTCAACACAGCTTTTTCAATTCTATCGACTGCTTTGTCCATATCCTTCATTAACCAAGGATCATGTAAATGTTCTAATTGAGGGCGGAAGAATTTTTTAGCAGCATCAAAACTGTCAATACCTCTTTGTACTAATAGTTCACATAAAATAGGATGAATCTTTAATGAATCTTGCAATGACTGCACGGTTGCAGTATCAGCTGCAAGTATATTCCATCTTTTTTCCATTAAAATTTTCGGTCGGTTGTATATCTTACTAATTCTTCTAAAGCGGCTCTAGTAGGGCTAGTAGGGAAAGAGTTTAAGATAAGTAAGGCCTTGTCTCTGTATTCATTCATTTTATGGGTCGCATATTCTATGCCTCCATAAGATATGACATGATCTATTACAAATTTCACTTTTTCTTTATTATTGTTATTGTTTTTAACAATATATATAATTTCTTTTTTTAAAGCAGGCGTTACTTTTTGTAAAATATGAATAAGGGGCAGGGTTAATTTTTTCTCTTTGATATCATTACCGGTAGGTTTGCCAATTTTGGCTTCTCCGTAATCGAATAAGTCGTCCTTTATTTGAAAAGCCATGCCCACATTTTCACCAAACTCGCGCATTTTTTGAATAATTTCTTCATTGTCTGTAACCGAGCTTGTTCCAGCAGCACAACTAGAAGCTAGTAAAGAAGCCGTCTTACCATTTATAATTTCATAATAAACCGATTCATCAAAATTTAGATTTCTTGTTTTTTCAATTTGCAGTAATTCTCCTTCACTCATTTTCTTTACAGCATTCGATAGAATAGTAAGTATGGTAAAATCCTTGTTTTCAAGAGATAATAATAAACCCTTAGATAATAAATAGTCACCCACTAATACTGCAATTTTATTTTTCCATAAAGCATTGATTGAAAACATGCCTCTTCTTTCTAAGGCGTCGTCTACCACATCATCGTGTACTAGGGTGGCAGTATGTAATAATTCTACTAAGGAGGCTGCTCTATAAGAGGCATCGTTAATTTCACCATGTAATTTAGCAGACAGTAAAACAAACATAGGACGCATCTGCTTCCCTTTTCGCTTTACAATATACTGCATGATGCGGTCTAGCAAGGACACTCTGCTTTTTACGGCCTCTTTGAAATGTTCTTCAAAGAGATCCAGTTCTTTTGCTATTACTTTTTTTGCTAGTTCCATGGTTACCTGCAATTTAATTGAATTTAGTGATTGAGCATATTAAAATGCAAATCGCCAAAATTTTGTAAGGAACTTAATTTTAAATCGGCTAGGCCCCAATGAGGTAACTTATTATGTTCTGCCGATGGCACTACTACGCAAGTCATTCTTGCAGCCTTGGCTGCAGTCATACCATATACAGAGTCTTCAAAACAAATACAAGCTAAAGGAGAGACATGCATTGAAGCAGCACAATCTAAATATACTTGAGGATGAGGTTTGGCATAAGGAAGATTTTGTGCCGAACAACTTGCATGAATATAACTTCTTATACCTAATTTATCTTTTACCCATTCTATTAATTCAATGGGGGAAGATGTAGCCAGTCCAATTTTAAAATCTCTTTTTAAGAAAAATTGAAAAATATGTTCTACGCCTGGCATTAAGGTGGCGCCTTTATCAATTAAGCTTAAAGCAAGGTTCACAATTTTTTCTTCTACTCTATCAAATTCAGTAGAAGGTATTTTATTTTGTATCAACCAATGCGTTACAAATTCTTTAGAGCGAAGGCCAGTGGTGATCGCATATTGCTCCTCTGTAAGTATTATGCCATATTGTCTAAAAATTTCAGCAGCGGCTTGGTTCCATAAGGGCTCACTATTTATTAATAAGCCATCAATATCAAAAATTACAGCAGATTTTTCCATCGCCTAAAGGTACTAATTGTTGTTTAAACAGAGATATCCGAGTTAAATTATTGTATTATCTTGCAGTCGTAACCATTTGAACCTACATGACGATTTTAGATCGATTAAAACAAATTAGAATATTTCGCTCTCTTATATATGGGGTGGTAGGAATATTTACTTACCCCGGGCTGGCCTTATTTAATTCGGTAGAAATTGAAGGAACAGAAAATTTGCAAGGTTTACCTCATAAGAATGTTTTATTTGTAAGTAATCACCAAACCTATTTTGGAGATGTGATTGCCTTTGTACATATTTTTTGCGCTGTAAAATGGGGTAAGTTTGACAAGCTAGGCATTCCTTATTATTTATTGAACCCTTTTACCAATGTATTTTTTGTAGCAGCAGAAGAAACTATGAATAGTAGTTGGCTGACTAGATTATTTAAATTAGGAGGAGCCCTTACCGTAAAAAGAACTTGGAGAGCAGAGGGAGAAGATGTAAATAGAGATAGAGATGTAGTAGATACCCAAAAAATTGATAAAGCATTATCTAAAAGCTGGGTGATTACTTTTCCGCAAGGAACTACCAAACCATTTGCACCAGGAAGAAAAGGAACCGCCCATATTATTAAAAATAATGAACCTATTGTAGTGCCTGTAGTGATTAATGGATTTTGGCGTGCGTTTACTAAGAAAGGTTTAACCTTTAAAAAAGTGGGTACTCCTTTAACCGTTCGATTTAAAGCGCCATTAGTAATTGATTATAATAGTTCTGTAGAAACAATACTTGACCAAGTAATGGATGCTATTGAACAAAGTAAAGAGTATATGCTGAAGGGTAAGCACCATGCCATGTAATAATTGTTGATTAATTGAAACCTTAATACAATTATTAGATTTTTTAGTCTTTTACAAACAAAGCCTTTAATTCAGTAGCATCATCTGGCTTCATTTTTCCTGCTAATATTAAACGAAGTTGTCTACGACGAAGTGCACTATCGTAAAACTTTTTCTCTTCTTCTGTTTCTGCTATAACTGCTGGAACTTGTTTTGGTTTTTTATTTTCATCCAAGGCCACAAAAGTAAAATAAGCTTCGTTGCTTAATTCTCTACTTTGTGTAATCATATTCTGATTCCAAACTTTTAAATGTATTTCCATAGAAGTAGTGAAGGTTCTTGTAACGCGCGCTTCAATACATATTACATTCCCTAATTTAATAGGCGTCTTAAAACTAATATTGTCCACTGATGCGGTCATGGCACCTGAATTACAATGTTTCGCTGCAGACAAATAAGCGGCAATATCCATCCAGTACATTAGCTTGCCTCCCATTAAATCTCCAAAAGTATTGGTGTCATTCGGTAGTACTAATTCATTCATCGTAATAAATGAATCCTTTGCTTTTCTTGCTTCCATAAAAATTATTTGTGCCCCAAAGGTACGTCTTAAACCGTAAAATGGTCCAATTTAGCTAAGTAGGCTGGGTCTACTTCTGCGCCAATACCAGGGGTATCGCTAATTGTTAAATGCATTCCATTAAATTGAACACCTCCAATAATAGGGTCTTCTAAATGACCAAGTAAACAAGTGTCCATATCGTAATACTTTATATTATCCATGGCCATGGCAAAATGCATTTTAGCACTTAATGCTAAACGGCTTTCTAACATGCCACCCATCATGCATGGTATATTATTGGCTTTTGCAATATCATGAATTTTTATAGCTTCATGTATACCTCCACTTTTGGAGAATTTAATATTTATAGAGTGACAAGCTTTTTGTTCCATTAATCTTCTTGCATCATGATGCGTGAATACTGATTCATCGGCCATAATAGCAATAGGAGAGGCTGCACATAATGCTGGTAAATAATCGTCATAATATTTGCGCATGGGTTGTTCGCAAAATTCAATTTGATAAGGGGCTAAACCTTCTAATACTTTCAAGGCCTCTTCTTTTGCCCAACCTTGGTTGGCATCAATTCTAATTTTAGTATCGTATCCTATGGCCTCTCTGATACTTTTTATTCTTTCAATATCTTGTACGGGATCTTTTCCCAATTTCACTTTAATAATATTTACTCCTTGTTTCACAAAATCAATGGCATCCTTAGCCATGCTTTCGGGAGTATCAATACCAATGGTTAAATCGGTTTCAATAGGTTTAGATTTTCCACCTAAAAAAGCATACAGAGGTTTGCCTGCAGCTTTAGCAGCAATATCATATAAGGCTAAATCAAATGCACTTTTAGCGGTATAGTTACCTGCAATAATGGTATCAAGTTCGGCTAACCTGTCTTTAATGGCTAAGGGGTCTTTTCCTTTCAGGTAAGTAGCAAAATCCTTGGCTATATTGTAACAACTTAATTGTGTCTCGCCCACAATCATAGGGAAAGCAGAGCATTCTCCCCAACCTATAATACCTTCATCGGTATGAATTTTAATAACCATGTTTTGTGCATAGTGCATAGTTCCCGTGGCAATGGTAAAAGGCGTCATGGGAATTTTAAACAAGAAAACTTCTGTGGAAACAATTTTCATAAAACAGGTTTTTTTAAGTAACAAGTTTAAAGATACTTAAACTCTTATTTAATAGCCACAATCCTTTGATTTTTAATATTTACTACCGATATTTGCGCTACGAATGAATGTTAGCATGAGCCTATCTTTAGACAATACACAAATTGCGTTTGCATATAAATCTACCGCTGAATTAAAAAGAGCTCGATTTCTTTTTACCGTTATACAAAGCCCTATTATTGTTTCTTTAGCTACTAAACTAACGCCTGCTTTAATGAATTCAGGTTTGCCCATTAATGGATTAATTCGCAGCACTATATTTAATCAATTTGTAGGAGGAGAAACTTTAGAAGAAACTGCAAGAGTGGCTAAACAATTAGGTGCTTATGGGGTACAAGTAATTTTAGATTATGGAGTAGAAGCAAAAGAAGGAGAAGAGAATTTTGATGATGTTACTGAAAAAATAATGGAAGCAGTAGCATTTGCTGCAACACAAAATAATATTCCTTTTGTAAGTATTAAAATAACAGGTATTGCGAGTTTGCAATTATTAGAAACTTTGAATGAGGCACCAAGACTAAGAAGCGGTATACATGATAGCGAAATGGAAGATGCGGCCTGGGAGCGTGTAAAAGAAAGAATGTATGCCATTTGTGATTTGGCTTCAGAAAAAGGAGTGGGTATTTTAATAGATGCAGAAGAAACTTGGATTCAAGATCCTATTGATAGACTTGCCATTGAATTAATGGCTGAGTACAATAAAGAGAAAGTGGTGGTGTACAATACGTATCAATTATATAGAAACGACCGCTATCATTTTTTACAGCTATCTCATAAAATTGCTAAAGAAAAAAATTGTATGCTAGGTGTGAAACTAGTAAGAGGCGCCTATATGGAAAAAGAAAGAATACGCGCCAATCAAAATGGGGTTGAATCGCCAATACATATTGATAAAGAAGCCACCGATAAAGACTTTAATGATGCAGCAGCGTTTTGTATTCAAAACAAAGAAACTATTTCATTCATCCTTGCCTCTCATAATGAGCAAAGCAATTTGAAAATTGCTCAACTTATGATCGAAAAAGGTATTCCTGCTGGTGACCCACATGTGCATTTTTCACAATTATATGGCATGAGCGATCCCATTAGTTTTAATATGGCGAAAGAAGGTTATAATGTGAGTAAATACCTACCATTTGGGCCCATTAAGGATGTGATTCCTTATTTAATGAGAAGGGCAGAGGAGAATTCTAGCGTCAATGGCCAAACCAGCAGGGAGCTGCTTTTCATCAGGCAAGAATTGGCGCGCAGGAAGGCCAAAAAATGATTTCTACATAAAAGGTATTGGTTGTAAATTGCACTATGCAACAATACTTGAATTTACTACAACACATTACCAACAACGGGGCTGAAAAGACCGATAGAACTGGAACCGGTACCAAAAGTTGTTTTGGATATCAGATGCGTTTTAATTTGGCAGAAGGCTTTCCGATGGTGACTACCAAGAAGCTTCACTTGAAAAGTATTATCTACGAATTACTTTGGTTTTTAAATGGTGATACCAATATTAAATATTTAAATGAGAATGGGGTACGCATTTGGGACGAGTGGGCCGATAAAAATGGCGACCTAGGGCCTGTCTATGGAAAACAATGGAGAAGTTGGGAAGGTGCAAATGGCGTAGTCATTGACCAAATTTCAGAATTAATTGAACAAATAAAAAAGACACCCGATAGCAGAAGATTAATTGTGAGTGCTTGGAATGTAGGCGATTTATCGAAGATGGCCTTAATGCCTTGTCATAATATGTTTCAATTTTATGTGGCCGATGGAAAATTAAGTTGTCAATTATATCAACGCAGTGCCGATGTATTTTTAGGTGTGCCTTTTAATATTGCTTCATATGCATTACTAACTATGATGATTGCTTCAGTTTGTGGTTTAGAATACGGCGACTTCGTGCATAGTTTTGGCGACGTGCATTTATATAATAATCATGTGGAGCAAGCGCAGTTACAATTATCTAGAAAACCTTTCCCACTTCCTACTATGAAAATTAATAAAGAAGTAAAAGATATTTTCTCTTTTCAATTTTCTGATTTTACTTTAGAAAATTATGAATCACATCCTAGCATTAAAGCGCCGGTGGCTGTTTAAAATAATATAAATGAATATAACCCTTGTAGTAGCCGCTTCTGAAAACAATGCCATTGGTTTAAATAATCAATTATTATGGCATTTGCCCAAGGATATGCGCTTTTTTAAAAACACTACCTGGGGTATGCCTATTTTAATGGGGCGAAAAACTTTCGAGTCCATGGGTAGTAAGCCTTTGAATGGCAGGTTGAATATTATTATTACCCGCAATAAAAATTGGGTGAACGAAGATGTATCGGTGGTGCATACTATGGAAGAGGCCATGGCATTGGCTACAAAATTTAGCTATAAAGAATTACTCGTCATAGGTGGTGGTGAAATTTATGAAATGGCCTTGCCTCTAGCACAAAAAATTTGGTTGACAAGAGTACATACTACAATAGAGGGCGATGTTTACTTTCCCAAGCTAAATGCTGAATGGGAAATATTGAGCAGTACTCAAAATGTAGCCGATGAAAAACATAAATTTTCTTTTGACTTTGAATGTTGGAAAAGAAAATAATATGGCTTACTCATTACCTATTAGACTATACAAATATTTTAATTATTACTTTAAGGCCGCTAATGGAAAAGGGCATGGTGTGCATTCTCCCTTTGTATTTAGTTTTATTCAAGATGTCTTAAATAATAAAGAACTTAAGCAAGAGGCTGACTATTCCAATAAATACCGTGCTTTAGTGAATCGTATGATTGCTTTTTATAAGCCCTCGGCTGTAATGGAATTAGAAGCTGCTTCATCCAATCAAGTGCATGCACTAAAAGAGATTGATAATGCAGCAACTATTGGACTATTTTATCTTAAGCAAAATAAAAATGCAGAAGATTTAACAAACTATTTTAATGCTGCTTTAAAAAAACTAAATACCGAAAGTATTTTAATTTTTGATGGCATTCATGATAGTAAAGAACTAGAAGCTAGTTGGGAGACAATAAAAATGAATAATGAGGTTAAGCTTACCATTGATTTATATAAATTGGGCATTGTGTTTTTTAGACAGGAACAATTAGAGAAAGAAAACTTTACCATCCGCTTTTAAACTATTTATATATTGCTACCTAACTCATTCATATCATCTTTAAAAGGCCTGCCTGGTTTTGACGAGCAGGCATTCATAAAAACACACGAATTAAAACAATCTATTACTTCAATTAGAATCAATACCAATAAATCTTTTTTAGAACAGCCTTCTTCTTTTTTTGAAGAGGCAAGCCCCATTCCTTGGTGTGCCGATGGGTATTACTTAAAAGAGCGCCCCCTATTTGTACTAGATCCCTTATGGCATGCAGGTGCTTATTATGTGCAAGAGGCTAGTAGTATGTTTTTGCACCATGCTTTACAACAAATAGCGCCTATTGCTGGTTCAATGCATGTATTAGATTTATGTGCAGCACCTGGGGGTAAGACAACTTTACTTGCAAATTATTTTCAAAAGGGATTAGTGGTAGCCAATGAAACCATAAAAAATAGAAATGCCATTTTGGTAGAGAATATCACTAAGTGGGGAGCTGATAATATTGTAGTAACACAGAACGATCCTTCCCATTTTAAAGCACTTCCTCAGTTTTTTGATATTGTATTAATTGATGCACCTTGCAGTGGCAGTGGTTTATTTAGAAAAGACCCTGAAGCCATTGAATACTGGAGTGAGGATGCTGTGCAGCATTGTAGTATAAGACAGTCGCGCATAATAGAGGATAGTATTGATTGTTTAAAAGAAGGTGGTTATTTAATTTATTCTACTTGTTCTTATTCGATGCAAGAAGATGAAAACATTTTAGACAAGATTGCTGCGATGGAAGGAATGAAAAGCATTGATTTAAATATAGATAATGACTGGGGTATTATTCAAAGCGAAAGTCCAGTACATCAAAGTAAAGGCTACAGGTTTTATCCAGACAAGGTGAAAGGGGAAGGTTTTTTCTTAGCGGTATTCAAAAAAGAAACGGATACTAATTCATCTTATTACGACTGCTCTTTTGAAACCACTGCTATTACTAAAAAAGAAACAGAAATTTTAAATACGCATTTCACTTTACCAACCGATTATTA
>SHWX01000043.1 GCA_009693615.1 Chitinophagaceae bacterium
ATAAAATGAGGGGGTCTTTTTTGCATTTCATTCGATTTTTTCTTTAAATTTATTCTTTAATTACAATAGCAAAAACGATTGCCTTATGTCTAATTTTGAAATAAAAGTTTCTCCCAAAAAATACGATGCAGTAATTGTGGGTTCTGGTGCTGGCGGAGGAATGGCTGCCTATGTATTATCCAAAGCAGGATTAAAAGTTTGTTTATTAGAAGCAGGTCCAGAATTTGATCCTGCAAAAAATTCATCGATGTTAAAAAATCCTTGGGATTCTCCACGCCGAGGTGCCAGTACAAAAATGAGACCCTTCGGTGACTTCGATGCCTCTTTCTGGGGCTGGGAAATTGACGGGGAACCTTATACGCAAACTCCTGGTAGCGATAAATTTGAGTGGTGGAGAGCAAGAATGGTAGGAGGTCGTACGAACCATTGGGGTCGTATCTCACTTCGTTTTGGACCACGCGATTTCAAAAGAAAAAGTATTGATGGTTTAGGGGATGATTGGCCAATTGGCTATGAGGACATCAAACCTTACTATGATAAAATTGATAAATTAATTGGTGTATACGGAACCAATGAAGGTCGTGAAAATGATCCTGATGGAATTTTCTTACCTCCTCCAAAACCTCGTTTACATGAATTAATGTTTAAAAAAGCAGCCACTGGAATTAATATTCCTGTGATCCCTTCTCGTTTATCTATTTTAACTAAAAAAATTAACGACGAACGTGGAGTATGTTTTTATTGTGGTCAATGTAATCGTTCTTGTAAAGTATACGGCGACTTTTCTTCATCTTCTGTTTTAGTTCGACCAGCCATTTTAACTGGTAACGTGGATTTAATTACAGGCGCCATGGCGCGTGAAGTAATGACAGACAATGAAGGAAAAGCAACAGGTGTTTCTTATGTCAATAAATTTGATAATCAAGAATATCAAATAAATGCAAAAGTAGTTATCCTTGGCGCAAGTACTTGTGAGACTGCTCGTTTGTTATTGAATTCAAAATCAACAAAACATCCGAATGGTTTAGGAAACAGTTCAGGCGCGATAGGGCATTATTTACACGACTCAACAGGTGCTGGCATGGGTGGCGTAGTTCCGGCTTTATTTGGTCGTAAGCGATACAATGAAGACGGTGTGGGCGGTATGCACGTCTATACTCCATGGTGGTTAGACAATAAAAAATTAGACTTCCCTCGTGGGTATCATATTGAATACTGGGGAGGCATGAGCCAACCTAGCTATGGATTGGGAATGGGTATGCAAGGAATGAATGGCAAGTTCCAAGTGAATGGTAGAACCAAGGAAGCGGGTGGATATGGTGAATCTTTAAAAGAAGATGTTCGTTTCTTTTATGGGGCCAATGTAGGAATGGGTGGACGTGGTGAAGCAGTACCTCGCTTTGAAAATAAGTGTAGCATTGATCCGGATGTAGTAGATAAATTCGGTATTCCTGTGTTGAAATTTGATTGTAAGAATTCTGAGTATGAAGTGCTGCAAGCAAAACACATGAAAGAAACCTTTAAAGAGATCATGCATGAAATGGGTGCAGTTATTACTTGGGGCGATCAAGATGATGCAAGTAATAAATACGGTTTATCTAATCCAGGAAATATTATTCATGAAGCTGGAACAGTGCGTATGGGCGCTGATAAAAAAGCAGCTCCATTGAATGCATTTGGACAAGCATTTGACTGTAAGAATTTATTCTGCGTAGATGGATCGGTATTTACTTCACAAGCAGATAAAAATATTACATGGACCATCTTAGCATTGTCTATGCGTACTTCAGAATATGTATTGGACCAGTTACAAAAACAAAATATTTAGTTTTGAATTTGAACTAATAATAAAACCAAAATTTATAAAATTTTAATTTAAAATATTATGGACAGAAGAAAATCCATCAAAGCGATGATATTAGGTACAGTTTCAACAGCTGTACTAGTAGAAGCTTGTAAAAATTCAGCCACCACAGTGGCTGAAGTAGATATGGACGACCGTATGCAGGAAGAAAAAGATTATATAGTGAAAGTAAAAGCACAGCCTAATTTTTTCACCGAACACGAAATGGCTACCATTACTTTACTAGCTGATATTATTATTCCAAAAGATGCAGTAAGTGGTTCTGCTACCGATGCCAAAGTGCCTGAGTTTATCGAATTTATTGTAAAAGATATGCCCGATCATCAAGTGCCTATGCGCGGAGGTTTGAAATGGTTAGACCTACATAGTTATAAAAAACATTCAAAAGCCTTTACAGAATGTACTAGTAAAGAGCAAATAGGCATCGTAGATGAAATTGCTTATCCTCAAAAAGCAGCCCCAGCATTAGCGCAAGGGGTGAGCTTTTTCAATAAAATTAGAGACTTAGTTACTACTGGTTTTTACACTGCAGAAATTGGTGTGAAAGACTTAGGCTATATGGGTAATGTGCCGAACAGGTGGGAGGGTGTGCCAGATGAAGTATTAAAACAACATGGGTTTGCTTATACAGAGAAGGAATTGAAAGAGTGTATATAATTTCTCGCCTTTTATGAAATTCTACTTCCAGGAGCAATGGCTTCAGTAGGTTGAACAAAGTATAGTTTACCACTAGCATCTTCTGCCGTTAAAATCATGCCCTCGCTTTCAATGCCGCGCATTTTTCTTGGGGCTAAATTAGCTACCACCACTACTTGCTTACCCACAATAGCTGCTGGATCAAAATGCATGGCAATACCAGATAAGATGGTTCTTCTTTCCGAACCAAGGTCTACTTCTAATTGTAAAAGCTTATCTGCTTTTTCTACTTTTTTGGCTTCAATGATGGTGCCCACGCGTAAATCTATTTTACCAAAATCATCGAAAACAATTTCAGGCTTCAAGCCCTTGTCTTTAGCATCTGAAGGGCCTGCAGCTGGCGTAATATTATCCATAGTTGTTTTTTTAGCGTTGAGGTTGCTTTTTAATTGAGCTAATTCTGCTTCTATTTCTTCGTCTTCTATTTTTCTAAATAATAATTCAGGAGGACGTAAGCTATAACCTACTTTTAATAAGTTAAAGCCACCTGCGTTTTCCCATTCTAGCATTCTGTCCACTACTTTCATCATGTAGCACATTTTTTTAGCCGTGAATGGTAAAAATGGATTTATTAAAATAGCAAGGTTGGCACATAATTGTAAGCAAGCATGCATAGTGTTGTCAATCTTGGCTTGAGCGTTAGGGTCGGTCTCCATATTTTTAGCAAGTATCCATGGCTCTTTCTTTTGCATGTACTGATTCCCTAAGCGCGCTAAATTAATGACTTCAAACTGTGCTTCTCTAAATTTATACTGCTCTAATAATTCAGTAATTTTTTCTTTACTTTCTTTAACACTAATTAATATTGACTGGTCTTCATCATCCAAAAATTCAATATGAATAGCAGGTACTTTTCCTTTGCATAATTTATGCATCAGCACCCAGGTTCTATTTACAAAATTAGCGAAGATGCTTACCAGCTCTCCGTTTACCGATTCTTGAAATCCCTTCCAAGTAAATTCGCTATCCTTCGATTCTGGTGCAATAGCGGTTAAATAAAAACGCAGGCTATCGGCTAGTCCATTACCTCCATTGTCTTTTTTAATCCATTTGTTTATAAAATCATCCATCTCAATACTCCATCCTTTAGAAGTACTCATTTTATCACCTTCTAAATTCATAAACTCATTGGCAGGTACATTTTCTGGTAAAATATTTCCATGCAATTTTAACATGATCGGAAAAATAATACAATGGAAAACGATATTGTCTTTACCAATAAAGTGAACCAACTTCGTTTCTTTATCATTCCAATAAGGTGTCCAATCTTTTCCATTATTAAGTGCCCACTGTTTAGTAGCACTTATATATCCAATAGGGGCGTCAAACCAAACATATAAAACTTTTCCAGCGCCACTTACTAGCGGCACTTTCACGCCCCAATCTAAATCGCGGGTAACCGCTCTGGGTTGCAAGCCACCATCAATCCAACTTTTACATTGACCTACTACAGCTGCTCTCCAATCTTTTACATGGTCGTTTAAAATCCACTGACGTAAAAAATCTTCGTGCTTATTCAAAGGTAAATACCAATGTGTGGTTTCTTTTTTAATAGGGGCTTGTCCACTTAAAGTACTTACAGGATTAATTAATTCTTCAGGGCTCAAGCTTTTACCACATTTTTCACATTGGTCGCCATAGGCTTCAGGATGGTTACAGTTAGGACATGTTCCTTTTATATAACGGTCTGCTAAAAAAGTAGAAGTAGCTTCATCAAAATATTGTTCAGAAGTTTTTGTTTCTAAATCACCCTTGGCTTCTAAGTCTTTAAAAAATGCACTGGCGGTTTCATGGTGCAAAGGGTCGCTAGTGCGGTGGTAAATATCAAACTCAATGCCTAAGTCCTTAAAATTTTGTTCAATAATAGGATGGTACTTATCAATAATGGCTTGAGCCGTGGTTCCTTCCTTTGTTGCTTGAATAGGAATAGCTGTTCCATGCTCATCGCTTCCACAAACAAATACCACATCTCTTTTCTGTGCTTTTAGGTAGCGGACATAAATATCTGCCGGCAAATAGGCGCCTGCCAAGTGGCCAATATGCTTCAGTCCATTTGCATAAGGAAGGGCTGCTGTAATCAAATATCTTTTAGGCGTGTTCATTGCTGCAAAAGTACTTAATATTGTGGTATGATTCAACCGTCTCATCTTAAGCAGGGCGACACTATTGGCATTGTATGCCCATCGGGTAATATCCCTTTAGAAAAAGTGCAAATTTGCATTCAAACCCTTGAAAAATGGGGCTATTCAGTAAAATTGGGTACAACGGTGGGGGCTAAAAAGTATAGTTTTTCAGGTTCCGACCAGCAAAGGGCAGAAGACCTTCAAACTATGCTAGACGATGCTTCTGTGAAGGCCATACTCTGCGCCAGGGGTGGTTATGGGGCAAGTAGAATTATAGGCAGTATGAATTTTAAGAATTTTAATGAGCACCCAAAATGGATAATTGGATTTAGCGATATCACTGTTTTACATGCAGCTATTTTACAGCAAAATTGTATGAGTATACACGGACCCATGGCTGCTGCCTTTGCGAAGGGAGAAGTAGGAGAGTCTTATATACAATCCTTAAAACAAGTATTAGAAGGAGAGAAAACAAGTTATACAATACCGGCGCATTCCATGAATACTTTAGGGAATGCCAAAGCGGAACTGGTGGGCGGCAATTTATGCATACTTGCACATTTAATTGGGTCAAAAAACGAGGTAGAAACAAGCGGAAAAATTTTGTTTTTAGAAGATGTGGGGGAGTATCATTATAATATTGATAGGTTACTCATACAGTGTAAAAATGCAGGATTGTTTGATAATTTAGCGGGCTTAGTAATAGGAGGTTTTACCGATTTAAAAGACCCAGCTTCCGATTTTGGAGCCACGGCTTATGAGATAATAAAAGAGCATACTTCAGCGTATGCTTATCCCATTTGTTTCGATTTCCCTATTAGTCATAGCCTTCCAAATTATGCCATCAAACAGGGGCAGCAGTATAGTCTAGAGATTTCCGAGGCAGGCGTTTGTTTGCAGGAGGCCTAGAAATTTAGATTTTTTTCACCTTTTTACTAAACAAGCGTTAATATTAATTTTTAGCGATTAAGCAATCTAATTATTGCATTAAATTTGTATTATAAAATTCAGAACTATGAAGAAGTCTTTTCTAACCATTTCCTTGTCCTTATTATTAGGTTTGCAATTTTTATTTGCACAATCTTATGAAGTAGCGGGTATTGAAAAATCTGATAAGGAAGGTATGCAGTATGAAGTTTTAGGAAAAGTGGGAACTCGTTATTGGATTTATAAAAATGTGGGAGGTATTGCCACTATTGCACAGTACAATGATAGAATGCAATTAGTGAAGCAAAACGATTTATCTTTTATTAAAACCAACCAATTAAATGGTATTGAATTTATAACGAATGCCAATAATGTATATGTATTTTTTCAGTTCCAAGTAAAGGCAACTGTTTATGCAGCGGTGGCTGAATTAAATGCTGATGGCTTACTCGTGGGTAGTCCAAGAATTGTTGATTCGGCTGATAAAATAAAACCAGGCACGGGTGTGAAAGTTTTTAATTTATTAGAAAGTGAGGATCGTCAAAAAATGGTCATTTTTAGTGTAAACACTACAAATGCGAATTCTATTAAAGTAAGAGCCATTACATTAAATAACAATATCGAAAATAGTAATGATGCTGAAATAAGCATTAATTCAACTGATAAAAAATCTAGCTTATCTGATTTTGCATTAGATAATAATGGTAATTTATTTTGTTTGAGAAATGTTACACAGACAGGCATGGCCCCTGCAGTAAGCTTATTGTATTTATCGGCAACTGGTGCCGAGGTAGTGGAGTCGCCTATTTTAAATAATAGTTTATTATTAGATGATATAAGAGTTAAAATTGACAATAAAGTAGGGCGTGTTATTTTGAACTCTTTTTATGCAACTGCTAAAAAAGGTAATATAGATGGTTTGTACTCTTATGTATGGGATATAAATGAAAAAAAGGAAATACTTACAAATTCTAATCGATTCACCGATGTGGTGAGAGGCCTAGTAACCAATAAAAGAAATTTAAAAGATGCCTTTGATATGTTTTATTTAGATAAAGTAAGTACACAGGCCGACGGTAGTTTTGTGGTAGTGAGTGAGGCTGCAGCATCTTATTCAAATAGAAATATGTTTTCAAGATGGGATTATTTTTATGGTGGGGCCTTTTATAATCCCTTTATGTTTAATTATTGGAACAGACCCTTTGGCTTTTATCCATGGGCTAGATTTGGCTGGGGTCCTAGCCTTTTTATGTGGAATAGATGGATGAACCCTTATGCTTCTTTTGGCTATCCTAGTGTTACTTATAATGCCAATAATATTGCTTTATTGTCCTTTGATATCAAAGGAAATTTACAATGGGTAAAAACAATTGACAAAAAACAAACCGATCAAAATATTGACCAATTTATTGGGTATGGCAGTTTAGAAAATGAGGCGGGTATGAGTTTTGTGTATCATCAAAAGCAAAAAGGAGTAAATCAGTTAATAGTGAATACACTTTCTAAAGAGGGCCAATTAATAAAAGGCAATTCTATTATTTTGAATGAAAAAAATTACGAGTGGATGCCAAAAAGCTTAAAGCAAGTGGGAGCGTATGAAGTCATTTTGCCTTATCAATTTAAAAATAAAATTGGATTCGCTAAAATTCAAATTAAATAGTAGCTGGTGGTTTTTTTATTCAAAGACAGGTCCGATCTTAACTTAATTTTTTTATTGCTATTAAGTATTGCACTACATTTTCATGTTTGGTTGCAACCTCCCTTAGTCATTGCCAATGAATCGGATGGTTTATTATCTTATTTTTTGCTGCACTATATTCAACCTTTGTCGCCATTAGTATTAATAGTATTATTTCATACGATTATATTAAGTCAAGCCATTCGATTAAATATGTTGCTGAGTAATTTTAAAATGTTTCAGCAAATTAGTTATGTACCGGCCTTTACCTATATAATTTTAACAGCCATGATTCCTTATTGGGATGTTATTAGTGCTGGATTAATTGCTAATTCATTAGTCATTTGGATACTTGTAAAATTGCTACGCTTGTACGATCAAAACCAACCCAAGACCCTAGAGTTTAATATTGGTTTAATAGTGGGGCTATCTATTATCTTGTACGAGCCCATTGCTATATTAATACCTGTGGTTTTGTTCGCGCTTGTTATTATAAGGCCATTTAAAGTAACGGAATGGTTGGTTTTAATAATGGGCATTTTACTTCCCTTTTATTTTATTTTTACCTATGTTTTTTTAACAGGCAATGTTGCCGATTTTAGACAATTTTTACCCAAATTAGATTGGAAAAATCCTTTGGTTCAACCTAGTTTTAATGTTATTTTGGCCTTAATTGTAATGGGGGTTCAATTAATAGCAGGCTTTTTTTATTGGAATGAACAACAGGATCGCTTTATCATTCAGGTTAGAAAATATTGGGGAGTCATATTCTTACTGCTCATTCTTACTTTTTTTCAACCCGTTCTTTTTTCTGTACAAGCCTTATACGCATCTGCTATTGTCATAGCACCCTTGGCCAGCTTTATAAGTTTTGCCTATGCTACACCCAAAAGGCTGCTCATACCCAACCTTTTATTCTGGGCAGCGGCAGCAGTTATTGTGTATAACCATCTTGGCTAAGTGAAAAATTTAACAGCGTATTTTTAAGGGTTTTTGGTACCTTTGTTACTCAGTTTCAAGCATTAAAAAATTTAGCTATGAAGTTTGGTGTATTAGTTTTCCCGGGATCGAATTGCGATAGAGATATGCAAGATGCATTAGAAAAAGATTTGGGCTATCCTGTTGAAATGCTTTGGCATAAGGACAACGATTTATCTCATTTTACCACCGATGATTGTATCGTGCTTCCAGGCGGATTTTCTTATGGAGATTATTTACGTTGTGGGGCAATTGCTAAATTTAGTCCGATGATGAAATCGGTGATTGAGTTCGCTAATAAAGGAGGTAAAGTATTAGGGGTTTGTAATGGCTTTCAAATTCTATGCGAAAGTGGTTTATTACCCGGCGCTTTATTGCAAAATGCCAATCAGCAGTTTATATGTAAAAATGTATTTATTAAAACAGATAAAAGTGAGGCTTTGCAAATTCCTATTGCACATGGGGAAGGAAGATATTATGCAGACGAGGCCACTTTAACGCATTTAGAAAAAAACAATCAAATATTATTTCGTTACTGTTCTGCAAATGGTAAAGTAGGTGGTACAGCGAACCCTAATGGGTCTACAATGGACATTGCTGGTATTTGTAATGATAAGCGTAATGTATTTGGTATGATGCCGCATCCAGAGCGCGCTACCTCTAATACATTAAGTAATATAGATGGTAAAAAAGTATTTGAAATATTGGGATTGAAAAATTAGAAGCGATTTTTTGCGATATAGAGTTTTAATAATGTAGAAGAATGAATATGAAAAAATTAATAATCTTGTTTTGTGCGGTAGTATTTGCATTCAATGTAAATGCTCAAAAAACGAATCCTGTAAAATGGAGTTTTACAGCTCTTAAAAAAACGGACAAGCAATATGATATAGTAGCCACTGCTACGATAGATGCATCATGGCATATCTATTCTCAATTTGTAAGTGGTGGGCCTATTCCTACAAATTTTACTTTTAGTAAAAACCCATTAATTCAACTAGCGGGTAAAACAAAGGAGAAGGGTAAGTTGCAAAAAATGTATGATAAAAATTTCAAAACAGAGCTTAGCTTTTTTAGTGATAAGGTCGATTTTGTGCAAACAGTCAATTTAAAAGTAGCTAGTAAAACTAATTTAGTGGGTGTTGTTGAATATAGTGTTTGTAACGATGATCGTTGCTTGCCTCCAGTAAAAGTTGCTTTTGAGGTGGCCTTGAATTAATTCAATTTTAATAATTCTATTTTGAATAAAATACTTGCCTTCTTTGTATTTTTAATCAGTTCACTTATTGGGCTTCCACTGCAAGCACAAACACCCATTACTATTACTGCAAAGGCAGTAGTGGTGAATGATAGTGCTTATTCCATTAAGGCGAACATTCAAATAAAAGAAGGCTGGCATGTGTATGGAGCCAATCCAGACGGATTAAATGCCCCTGAATTAAGTTCGAAAATTGAAACGGCAAAATTTCAAGATAAAGCAGTTTTTTCTATTAAGCCTACCCAAGAGAAAGACATTTTATTTACCAAGGCCTATCTATTTAATAAGCCATTTGATCTATCTCAAAATATAATTATTAAAGGTTTTCAGCCCGATAGTTTGCAACTATTAATGGTATTAAATGTGGCCAAGGCCGATTCCTTTCTTAGTTTGGAAATTCCATTTTCGGTGGCCCTTGCCAATGGTAAAAAAGTAGCAGGCTTTCAAATACTTTTACCTGCAGCAGCCACCCAACCACCTGATAATGCCTGTGGCACAGCAGCTGCAACTACTAATAGTAGTTCAAGTCCTTGGGAATTATTATTACTTGGTTTTTTAGGTGGTTTAATTGCCTTAATAACACCATGTGTATTTCCAATGATACCCGTAACGGTTTCATTTTTTACCAAGCGTTCTAAAACTAGAAAGCAGGGTATTAAAAACGGATTACTATATGGAGTAAGTATATTTTTAATTTATGTATTAGCTAGTTTACCCTTTCATATTCTAGGTAATGTACAACCAGAAATTTTTAATAGTATTTCAACCAATCCTTGGTTAAATATTATATTCTTTATCATATTTGTCTTTTTTAGTATTTCCTTTTTTGGATTTTTTGAAATTAGTTTGCCCAGTGGCATTGCCAATAAAGCCGATTCAAAAAGCGGATTGGGTAGTATAGCAGGTATATTTTTCATGGCAATCACTTTAGCTATTGTTTCTTTTTCATGTACGGGCCCTATTCTAGGAACCTTGCTGGTAGGCTCTTTACAAGGAGGTGCTTGGGCTTTAACTTATGGAATGGCCGGTTTTGGTTTAGCCTTAGCCTTACCATTTACTTTATTTGCCATATTCCCTCAATGGCTACAAAGCTTACCTAAATCGGGTGGATGGTTAGATACGGTGAAAAAAGTATTGGCCTTTTTAGAGTTAGCCTTGGCCTTTAAATTTTTATCTAATGCCGATTTAGTTGAGCATTGGGGGCTCTTAAAAAGAGAAGTGTTCTTAGGTATTTGGGCTTTAATTAGCATAGCCTTAGCGCTTTATTTAATAGGAAAATTATTATTACCTCACGATGTTAAAGGCGAAAAAATTTCAGGCGGCAGAAAATTAGGCGCAGTGGTGGCTTTCGCTTTTGGTATCATTTTAATAGTGGGTATGGTACCCAAAAATACTTATTTATTAAAATTCTTAAGTGGTTTCCCACCCCCTACGCATTATAGTTTATTTACCAATACAGCTGAACAGGCTGGACTGCATGCCAATGTGGTGAATGATTATGAGAAAGCGGTTCAATTATCTAAGCAGCAAAACAAACCTATACTTATTGACTTTACAGGGTGGGCCTGCGTGAATTGTCGTAAGATGGAAGAGAATGTTTGGACCGATCCTGCAGTGATGAGCTTTATTCAAAACAATTTTATACTCGTTTCTTTATATGTAGATGATAAGGCCTTGCTTCCAGTTGATAAGAGGTTCACTTATACTACAAAGGCAGGAGATAAAAAAGAGATAACAAGTATTGGCGATTTATGGGCCACTTTTCAAGCTGAAAACTTTAATCAGTCTTCGCAGCCATTATATGTAGTCATGAGCCCCGATCAAAAATTATTATCCAATCCAGTAGGCTATACACCCGACGCTAAAGAGTATTTGAATTGGCTACAATGCAGCGCCAGTAAGAATAAGTAAATTTAAAAAAGCTCCAATTGGAGCTTTTTTAATAAATCTACAAACTCATGCCGCGCTCGGTCATCATCTTCCTTAAGTTAATCAAGCCATAACGCATTCTACCTAATGCAGTGTTGATGCTGCAGTTGGTCATTTGTGCAATTTCTTTAAAACTTAAGTTGGCATAATGTCTTAGCACAATAATTTCTCTTTGTTCTTCTGGAAGTAGGTCAACTAGTTCTTGAATATTTTTATGCGTTTGGCTGCGGGTCATTTTATAATCGGCAGGATGGTCGGCATGCTTGATAATTTCAAATAAATCCTGGTCATCACTTGTTTTAATAGTGGGGGTACGTTTTACTTTTCTAAAATGGTCTACTACAAAGTTGTGAGAGATGCGTAAAGCCCAAGGTAAAAATTTACCTTCTTCTGAATACTTTTTTTGTTGAAGATTGTCTATAATTTTTATTAAAATTTCTTGAAATAAATCTTCTGCCAAGTAGCTATCTTTTACCATGAATAAAATGGCATTGTAAATTCTGTTTTGGTGGCGTTCTAATAAGGCATCAAAAGCACGAGAATTGCCGTCTTGAAAAGATTGAATGAGTTCGTTATCTGAAAGTTGAATTTCTTTGTTCATTTTTTTTAGGGTAGGTTTCGAAGGGTTAGTCAAGGCAAATTACTAGCTAAAGGCATCGAATTTCCATTTGTGGAAAACAAGAAAAATATTTCAAAGCTATCCACATTTTGAATGAAAAAAGAGGGTACAAATTTCTAGAACAAAATGGGCTAGAATCTGTTATTTTGCTATATGGCAGTGACTAAAAAAGCACAAAAAGCACAGGCAGCTAACAATAATATACAAGTCTTAGGGGCAAGGGTGCATAATTTAAAAAATGTCTCTGTTCAATTTCCGCGCAATCAGTTTATTGTAGTGACGGGTGTTTCTGGAAGTGGCAAGTCGTCCCTTACCATTGATACCTTATTTGCCGAGGGCCAAAGGCGCTATGCGGAAAGCCTATCTTCTTATGCAAGACAGTTTATGTCCCGTATGGGCAAGCCCGATGTAGATTATATTAAGGGACTTTGCCCGGCCATTGCCATAGAGCAGAAAGTAGTAACCCGCACCCCAAGAAGTACGGTGGGAAGTATGACCGAAATTTATGATTATTTAAGGGTGTTTTTTGCAAGACTGGGAAAAACCTATTCTCCTATTAGTGGTTTGGAAGTAAAAAAGCAGGATGTGCAGGATGTTTTGGAATTTATACAAAAAGGAAAAACTGGAGATAAAATGGTTTTAATTGTTCCTTTTAAACAACAAGCTAAAAGAGATATACAAGAGGAGCTGAATATATTACTACAAAAAGGTTTTGCTAGAATTTATTTAAGGGCA
>SHWX01000044.1 GCA_009693615.1 Chitinophagaceae bacterium
TAATGCAACTGCTAAAGCAATGTTTGAAAAAGCCAATGAAATTTTAGGCTTCAATATTAGTGATATTATGTTCACTGGAACCGATGAGCAGTTAAAGCAAACAAATGTAACACAACCTGCTATTTTTATACATTCAGTTATTGCTTATTTAACCATACCTGCAGAAAATGCAGTGGTGCCCGATATGGTTGCTGGTCATAGCTTAGGAGAGTTTAGCGCACTGGTTGCCAATAAAACTTTAAGCTTTGAAGATGCACTTCGTTTAGTAAGTTTGCGTGCAAAAGCTATGCAAGCTGCTTGTGAAATTCAAGCATCTACAATGGCAGCAGTATTAGCATTGGCCGATGAAAAAGTAGAAGAAGTGTGTGCGCTAGTACAAAAAGAAACAGGAGAAGTAGTGGTGCCTGCGAATTATAATTGCCCTGGACAATTAGTAATTTCTGGAAGTATTAAAGGAATTGAAATTGCTTGTGAGCAAATGAAGGCAGCCGGTGCAAAGCGTGCATTGGTATTACCAGTAGGAGGGGCGTTTCATTCACCATTAATGAATCCTGCAAAAATTGAATTAGCGGCAGCTATTGAAGCCACTACATTTAACACACCAATTTGTCCAGTCTATCAAAATGTGGTTGCAAAAGCAGTCACAAACCCCGCTGAAATAAAGCAAAATTTAATCGCTCAATTAACCGGAGCCGTGAAGTGGACACAAACCGTTCAAGCAATGGTAGCCGACGGCGCCACCCATTTTACAGAGGTAGGCCCAGGTAAGGTTTTACAAGGTTTGGTGCAAAAAGTACACAAAGAAGCAGTAGTAGACGGAGTAAACTAAGAATTAACACTATTATTAGAATATAGTCTAGCCCTTCAAGCAATCTTGATATGCTTTTTACGCGTCATACAGAAAATATTTTTTTGCAAGGTGGCATTACGGCCTCCTTTTTATCAAAACCCAAAACATTAGTACTAAGTGTAGATACTGCCTCTGGAATGAAGTCGTCTGCCTTTTTTAATTTTGAAAAGGTCTTAGAAAACGGGAGCACTTTTATGACTCATCTTTCTTTTTCAAATAAAAATGGTTTGAATCAAGTAGTGGTAGGAGGTTTATATAGTTTTCCTTTTAAAGACAAGACGAATAAAATTAATCGTATTTATATTGGCTGTTTTAATCGTTTGGATGATGCACTTATACCTAGTGTTTCTTTAATGATGGATAAATATACTTTTGGCTTAAGTTATGATATTTATAATAACGATTTATCCGGGGCCAAGTTAAAACAAAATGGTTTTGAAATTGCGCTCTCGGTTTCTTTAGGTAAAAAAAGAAACGAATGGATGCGTACTATTTTTGATTAAAACTAATAGCGCAGTTTAGCCACTCCGGGTCGAAACTCGCATTGTATTTTTTATAAAAATTAATAGCAGGCTCATTCCAATCTAGTACCTGCCAATTCATACCAATAAACTTTTTATCCTTTGCTTCTTGTATCAAAGCGTCAAACAATAAGCTACCAATTTTTTTACCACGCATTTCCTCGGTCACTAATAAATCTTCTAAATACATTCTTTGTCCTTTCCAAGTAGAATAACGCACATAATATAAAGCCATACCCACCAATACGCCACTTACTTCAGCTACAAAGGCCCACCAGACTGGTTTTTTGCCAAATCCGCTTTGTTCAAAATGAGATAGGGTAACGGTAACTTCATCGGGCGCTTTTTCGTAAACGGCTAATTCTTGAATAAGCTCTAATAATCTAGCACAATCTTTTTTTTCGGCGCGGCGTATAATAATGTCCATTAGAATAATTAGTAGTTATAAAAATTAATAGTAGCGTTAAATTTTAGAAAGCGCCTGTGCTAAATCGGCTTCTAGGTCTTCGTAGTTTTCTATTCCTACACTCATTCTTATTAAACCATCGGTAATGCCATATTTAATTCTCTCTTCTCTTGGTATGCCAAAATGCGTCATACTTGCAGGATGAGAAACTAAGGTATCCACCGTGCCTAATGAAACGGCGCGTGTACAAACTTCTAAAGCATCTAAAAATTTCTTACCTGCTTCAATACCTCCTTTTAATTCAAAACTTATTAAAGGCGCATGTTGTCTCATTTGTTTTGAAGCAATAGCGTGATCGGGATGGGTTGTTAAACCCGTATAGTTTACTTTTTCAATAGCTGCATGCTTATCTAAAAATTGAGACACTTTTGCTGCATTGCTGCAATGTCTTTCCATTCTTATTTCTAAAGTTTTCATGCCTTGTATTAATAAGTAGGAATCAAATGCATTGCTATTGCCACCTAATAATACATGCCATTTCCAAACCTTGGTTTTCATAAATTCTAAGTCTTTGCCTAATAAAACACCATTTAAAGCAGAGCCATGTCCGTTCAAAAATTTAGTAGCGGAATGAAAAACAAAATCGGCACCTAGAGCAAAGGGTTGTTGTAAATAAGGAGTGGCTACTGTATTGTCTACAGAAACTTTTACACCATGGGCATGTGCTATTTTACAAATGCTTTCAATGTCAACACACTGTAAGGTAGGGTTAGCAGGGGTTTCCAAGTGAATTAACTTAACATTCTTATTGGCCTCAATGGTTTGTTTTAATAATGCAGTATCTCTTACATCAATTAAAATTGTTTTAATACCTGCCTCGGTTAGTAGTTTTTGCATTAATTCTTGAGTGCCACCATATAAAGAGAAATGAGAAATGAGTGTATCACCTGCACTTAAATTACTTAAAAACAAAGTACTCATAGCCGCCTGGCCACTTGAATGTAGTAATGCTTTTAATTGAAGAGGCTCTCCTTTTTCATTGGTTAAACCATGCGCTTCTAATGCTTCTAAAGTTTGTTCTGCAGCAGCAAAAGTAGGGTTGCCCCATCTTGTATATAATTTTGTTTTATCGCTTCCTTTAAAACGCTCCATGCCTTCTTCAGCAGTTTCAAATGTGAAAGTAGAAGTGGCGTATATAGGAGTGGTATGAGAAGAATTATTATTCTCTTTATTGGCTGTATGTAATGTTAAAGTGCTAATGCCTTTGAACTTTTTGTTTTTCATTTTTTCTTTGATTTTATCTTTTACATCAGTTTTCTAAATATACATTAATAAGCCCATTTTATCCAGCTCGCCCCCCAAGTAAAACCACCACCAAAAGCAGCTAAAATTAAATTGTCGCCTTTGTTTAGCTGCTTCTCCCAATCCCATAAACATAGTGGAATGGTTGCGGCTGTTGTGTTTCCGTACTTTTCAATATTAATCATTACTTTTTCCATAGTAAGGCCCATTCTATTAGCGGTGGCATCAATAATACGTAAGTTAGCTTGGTGTGGCACTAACCATGCAATATCATCGCCCGTTAATTTATGCTTTTCCATTAGCTCAGCACTTACATCGGCCATGCCTTTCACCGCAAATTTAAATACAGGTTGTCCGTCTTGAAATGCAAAATGTTCTTTTGCCATGACTGTTTCAAAACTGGCTGGCTTTAAACTACCACCTGCTTTTAAGTTCAAATATTTTGCACCACTTCCATCGCTTTTTAAAATAGCATCTTGAAAACCTAAACCATCGGTACTTGGTTCTAATAAAACAGCACCCGCGCCATCACCAAATAAAATACAAGTGGCTCTATCTGTATAATCAATAATGGAACTCATTTTATCAACACCCACTACAATTACTTTTTTATACCTGCCTGTTTCAATAAAACTAGCTCCAGTTGTTAGTGCAAATAAAAATCCACTACAAGCAGCACTTAAATCAAAACCGAATGCATTTTTAGCACCCACTTTATCACCCATTAAATTAGCAGTAGAAGGAAAGGGCATATCCGGAGTTACTGTTGCGCAAATAATGCAATCAATTTCTAAAGGGTCAAGATTTTTCTTTCGAATTATCTCTAGTATTGCTTCTGTTCCCATATCGGAACTTGCCTTACCTGGTTCGCGCAGAATTCTACGCTCCGAAATACCTGTTCTAGATTTGATCCATTCGTCGTTGGTGTCTACCATTTTTTCAAGGTCAAAATTGGTCAGTTTAGTTTCTGGAACATATCCTCCAACAGCAGTTATGGCGGCTCTTAAAGTAGTCGTCATGGAATATCATTTAGTTTAGCTTACAAATATCTGATTTTTTGGTTAAGAATTGGTTCAAATACCCATTTTTCGTTGCTTATTTATTAATTTTGAACGTATTATGATAGCATTTTTACAAGGCCAATTTGTTCAAGTTACACCTGCCAAACTTATTGTTGATGTGGGAGGTGTAGGGTATGAAGTAAATATTAGTTTACATACCTATGAAGCCATTTCCAAAAAGGAAAAAGGCATGCTACATACTTACTTACATATTACTGAAAATGCACAAGTGCTTTTCGGTTTTCATGAGCAACAAGAAAAGGAATTATTTCTTCAATTAATTAGTGTTTCGGGGGTAGGTGCAAGTACGGCAAGAATGATGTTGTCTGGTATGCGCCCCGATGAAATTATTAGAGCCATTGTACAAGGGGAAGCAAGACAATTAGAACAAATTAAAGGTATTGGAAAAAAATCGGCAGAAAGATTAGTGCTTGAACTAAGAGATAAACTTTCGAAAATGAATGTGGCCAATAATCCGAATGGAGGTTTTGCTTTAACCAATAAGAACACGCCTCATCAGGATGCAGTGCAAGCGCTTGTTTCTTTAGGCATTCAAAAAGCAGTTGCAGAGAAAGCAGTTGACAAAACCATACAGGCAGAGGGTGCTGAAATGAGTTTAGAATCATTGATTAAGGCAGCCCTTAAAAACTGTTAATTTAAAACCTCAACTTTTTTCTTTGAAACTTTTGCAAACAATTTTATTGTCAGGCTTATTGCTTCTTTGGGGGAGTGAATTGTCTGCGCAATCAAAAGGTTTAGAAGTTCCTTTTAAAGATACCCTCAAAGACACCGCTGTAAGTAAAAAAACGAAGGACAGTGTTAGAGTTTATTATGGTAAGGAAACTTTACATTATGCCATAAAGGATAGAAGAGGTGATTTTTTATCGCAACCTAGTAATAACCCTTTTGATTTATCGGATACCAGCGTGGTAAAACGCAGAGTCGATTATGATCCTGTAACGAAAACCTATTCCATTGCCGATTTAATAGCAGGCAAGGCACAAAGAGTGCCATCTACATTAACCTTTGATGAGTTTTGGAAATTAAAAACGGCCAAGGATGAGCAGGCCTATTTTATGCAAAGGGCTAATTCTTTAGGAACGCTTAATCGTAAAATGAGTAGGCCTAAAACAAAAGTGTATGATAGTTATTTTGATAGATTGTTTGGAAAAACAGGATCGGATTTAAAAATAGATATTAAACCAGTTGGTGAAATTAATATTAGAGCAGGCTATCAGGGTCAGAAAGTAGATAATCCTACCTTGCCCGAGCGTGCTAGAAAAAATGGAGGACTTGATTTTGATGCGAATACTAATTTTAGTATGAACGCTAGTATTGGTGATAAACTAAAATTTCCAATTAACTTAAACTCTTTGTCCAACTTAGGTTTTGACAATCAAATTAAATTAAACTATAAAGGTAAGAAGGATGAAATTGTAAAATATATAGAAGCAGGTAACATTAATTATATTTCAAGAAGTATTTTAATTCCAAGTACACAAAATTTATTTGGGGTAAAAACACAATTGCAATTTGGAAAATTATTTGTGACAGCAGCTATGGCGAATCAGAAGTCACAAAGACAATCGATGAACTTGCAAGGAGGTGCTACTACGCAGCGTTTTCAAAAAAGGTTGGACGACTATGAGGAGAATAGACACTTTTTATTAGCACAACATTTTAGAAAGAACTACAATAAGGCCATGAGCACCTTGCCTATTATCAATTCACAAATTCAAATTAAAAGAATTGAAGTTTGGGTAACCAATCGTAATGGTCAAACCACCAATGCAAGAGATGTATTGGGCTTGGTAGATTTAGGGGAGCGGTTTCCTGGCAAAAACCAGTGGGAAGAAGTTTCAAGACGAGATACTTTTCCTGACAATGGAGCCAACCAATTATATTCTAAAATAATTAATAACCCGCTGTCTAGAAATCCTGCTGGGGTTTCTTCTGTATTAACTGCTGCAGGGCTTAGGTCGGCAGAAGATTATGAACGCACATTTGCTAGAAAGTTAACCGAGAATGAATATTTTTTCAATCCACAAATTGGATTTTTATCTTTAAATATTCCACTGCAACCCGATGAAGTTTTAGGGGTGGCTTATCAGTATACTTATAATGGTAAAATATATCAGGTGGGTGAGTTTTCGGAAGGTATTGCACTTGATCCCAATAAAGGCGTACAACAAATTTTATATTTAAAATTATTAAAAGCCACTACGCAAAGAACCGACTTACCTATTTGGAACTTGATGATGAAAAACGTGTACTCGCTTGACTTATTTGGTTCTATTCAACAACAAGACTTTCAGTTAAACCTAATGTATGAGTCGCCAGGTAATGGTTTAAAAAGATATTTACCTAATTCAGATGCGCCTGTAAGAGGTTTATCCTTAATTAAAATTTTAGGTTTAGACAGGTTAAATAATAGAAACGACCCACAACCCGATGGGCAATTTGACTATGTAGAAGGCTATACGGTTCTATCTAAAATGGGACGAATTGTACTTCCTTACTTAGAACCTTTTGGAGAAGACTTAGAAAAGTTGGCGTTTTCAACTGCTGAAATGAACGCCGTTAAAGAAAAATATTTATATAAAGAATTATACACTAAAATAAAAGCAGAAGCGCAAACTTTTAACAACTTAAATAGGTTTGTAATGGAAGGACAGGTAAAAGGAAGTGCAGGTGGTACAGAAATTAGTTTAAATGCTTTTAATGTGCCTCCAGGTTCTGTAAGTGTGAGAGCGGGTGGGCAAATCTTAAAAGAAGGCATTGATTATTTAGTGGATTATGGATCAGGTACAGTGAGAGTTATTAACCCAGGTATTTTAGGTTCTAATATTCCGGTGAATGTATCTTATGAAAACAATTTAGGATTTGGTTTTCAAGAAAGAGGATTTAGAGCACTTCGTTTAGATTACTTGCAAAGTAAAAATTTCAATTTTGGTGTATCAAGTTCTAGATTAAGTGAGCGACCGTTTTTTACAAAAACAAATTTTGGATCCGACCCCATAAAAAACTCCATGTATGGTTTTGATTTTAATTATAGAGCCGACCTTCCTGGTTTAACAAAAGCCTTGGACCGATTACCTTTTTATCAAACAAAAGCAAAGTCTTCCATTACAGCTTATGGAGAAGCTGCTTATTTACAACCGGGTCATGCGCAACAAATAGGTAAAGGTGGTTCTGGTCTGGTGTATTTAGACGATTTTGAATCGACTAGAACCAATATCGATTTACGTTTTCCATTTACTGCCTGGGCCTTGGCTTCAACGCCAATGGATCGTTTTAAAGAGGGCTCTTTGACTGACAATATTGAATACAATAAAAACAGAGCTAAGATAGCATGGTATAATATTGAACCTACTTTGCAAGATAAAAACAGTTCTAATAATCCCATAAGTAGTAACCTTAAATTATTAAGTGATCCAAGAGTGCGACAGGTATTTACCAATGAATTATTTCCCAATAGAACTACCAATATTACCGATGTGCAGTTGCCCACTTTTGATTTAACTTATTATCCAAAAGAAAGAGGCCCCTATAACTATAATTATGATGGCAGTGAATTAGATGCAGCCCTGCCTGGTAAATTTAATAAAGAAGCGGCGTCTAAAAAATGGGGAGGTATTATGCGTGCCTTAGACCAAACCGATTTTGAAACCAGTATTATTGAGTATGTAGAATTTTGGGTGCAGGATCCGTTTTTAAAATCGCCGGCTACTAGTGGTAAATTAATTTTGAACTTAGGAAATGTGAGTGAAGATATTTTGCGTGATGGGCGACGCTTTTATGAAAATGGAATGCCTACGCCTACCATTCCTGCAAGTGTAGATAGTTCTTCTTGGGGTAGAGTGCCCACGAATCCTATTCAAGTAACCAACGCATTTAGTAATAATCCAGAAGATAGAAAATACCAGGATCTGGGTTTTGATGGTTTAACCGATAGTTTGGAGATTAAACAAAGAGCCGATGTGATTGCAAAATATAATTTAAGCACGGCTACTGAGATAGGTAAGCAGTTTTTTGCCGATCCTAGTGCCGATAACTATGTTTGGTATAGAGATCCAAAATATGATGGTAATAAAGTAGATATCTTAGGCAGGTATAAATATTTTAATAACCCACAAGGGAATTCTTCTTTAGCAGGTACCAGTGAATTTACGAGTGCGGCTACCTTGCTTCCCGATAATGAAGATTTAAACAGAGACAATACCTTAAACGAAACCGAAGCTTATTTTGAATATGAAATTCCATTAGATAAAGGGCGAATAGCTGCTACTAAATATGTTACGGATGCAAGAACAGTGAATGTAACACTTGCCGATGGCACAGCCAGTTCAGAGAACTGGTATTTATTTAGAGTGCCTATAAAATCATTTTCAAATAGAGTGGGTGGTATTAGAGATTTTAAATCGATACGTTTTTTAAGAATGTATTTGACGGGCTTTGAAGATTCTATTACACTTCGTTTTGCCAAATTAGATTTAGTGCGTAATCAATGGAGACAGTACACCAATGTAGTTGACTATAACGAACAGTATACCCCTTTAACGGATTTAACTGGACTAAATACATTAGCCGTAAGTGTGGAAGAGAATAGCAGTAGGGTGCCTGTGAATTATATTATTCCTCCAGGTATTGAGCGTGTTCAATTATTAAGTAATAATGGAGTGAACTTACTTCAGAATGAACAAGCGCTTTCCATGCAGTTTAAAGGTTTGAAACCAGCCGGCAGGGCAGGTGCTACTCCAAGAGGAGTTTTTAAAACAATGAATATTGATGTGAGACGCTATGGAAGACTTTCGATGTTCTTACATGCTGAAAATATACTTAATAGCGCTACTAAAATTAATGACGGAGATTTAACAGCCGTTATTCGTATTGGACAAGATTTTCAAAATAACTTTTATGAAATACGCATTCCACTGCGTGTTACCAAGGGAGAATTAAATGGTAAAGTAGTGGCCGATTCGGTATGGCCTGCTGACAACGAATTAAATTTAAGTTTAAGTGATTTGATTGCACTTAAAATGGACAGAGATAATAATTCTACATTTGGCGCAGGCTCCTTATATGGAAAAGATTTTGGCAGACAAAGGTACACTGTAAAGGGCTCTCCTAATTTAGGAGAGGTAAGAGGTATTTTAATTGCGATTGAAAATACAAAATCGACAACTGCAATTGATGCAGAAGTATGGGTCAATGAATTAAGATTATCGGAGATGGATGAAAGAGGTGCCTGGGCTGCCTTAGGCAGAATGGATTTAATATTAGCCGATTTAGGATCGGTATCGGTTTCGGTGAATAAGCGTACAGCAGGTTTTGGAACTGTTGAACAAAAAATGAATGAGCGTTCTAAAACAGGGCTTACTCAATTTGATATTGCTACCAATATTGACGCCGGAAAATTATTACCCAAGCAAATTAAAATTGCATTACCCGTATTTGCAGGTATTAATAGAACGACAGAAAATCCAATGTTTGACCCCTTTGATCAAGATGTCTTGTATACCGATAAAGTAAAAAATACAAAGGATGTATTTAAAAGAGATTCTATTATAGCGGCGTCTGTTGAACAAACTACCATAAAGACCATCAATTTTACCAATGTGCGTGTGATGCCGGGTAAAAGGTCGAATATGTTAAGCATAAGTAATTTTGATTTTAGTTATTCTTATTCTCAATTGGAACAAACAAGCCCGCTTGTTGAATTAAATCAATTGACTAAACAAAGAGGAGCCATTGGTTATACTTTTAATAATAGAGTAAGGAGTATTGAGCCTTTCAAAAAAATATTAAAAAATGCATCACCTTGGTTCGCTTGGATACGCGATGTAAATTTAACACCGGCACCAAGCTTAATTAGTTATAGAACAGCCTTAGACAGACAATATGGTGAATTCACGCCAAGAATAGTAGGCTCAGATGGTTCAATAGATAAAGCAGAAACCACTTTTGATAAATACTTTACCATGAATCGCATATTCAATATGCGTTGGCCACTTACAAGGTCGCTTAATTTAGATGCGACGGTGAATGTGAATTCAAGAATTGATGAACCCAATGGAAAAATTGATACACAAGACAAAAAAGATTCCTTAACAAGAATGTTGCTGCGTGCTGGAAGAAATACTTTGTATAATCAAAGAGTTTCGATGCGTTATGATATTCCTACTTCCAAATTTCCATTGACCGATTGGATTTTGTCTAGTTATAATGTATCTACTAATTATAATTGGATAGGAGCAAGCAGGCTGGCCGAGGATTTGGGTAATACTATTGAAAATACTTTCTCTCAACAAATTAATGCCCAGTTTAATTTCCTAAGTTTTTATAGAAAGTCTAAATATTTAAGCGCATTATTATCAGATCAAAGATCCACTGGTGCTAGGCCGGAAACTAATCCACTCTCTTCTAAATTATTAATGAGTAAGGAAGAGGCATTGGCAGGATTGAAGGGTAAGCAACGCGATTCTACTTTGAAACAATGGAAAGAGGCCAGAAGATTAGAAAAAGTCGCACAAAGAGTATTGAAAGCCAATGAACCCGTTAATGTGCCGGAGGGTTTAAAACCTATTGCTAAGTTTTTGACCATGCTGCAAACTGCTAATTTTGATTATGCCGAAAACTTTAATAGCCGACTACCAGGTTATTTAAGTGGGGTACAGTATTTAAATAATGATTTTAGTGGACTAGCGCCTGGACTTGATTATACTTTCGGTCGACAGCCCGATAGTGCTTGGCTAAATAAGCAAGAGAAGGATAATAAGTTTACTAGAAGCCCTGCATTCAATATGATATTTAGACAAGGCTTTGAGCAAAGGCTTACAGGAAGAATAATGCTAGAGCCTATTAAAACTTTAATTATTGATGTAAACTTTAATAAATCTTTTACCAAGGAGTATACAGAATTATTTAAAGATACCAATAGCTATGTAAATGTAACGAACCCTAGTTATGATAACAAAGTACATGCCAACCCGTTATCAGCCGGTGGGTTTAATATTAGTTATATCGCTTTGAATACTTTTTTCGATGTGCACGACCCTAATATTATTTCAACACAGTTTCAAGCCTTTGAAGCATATAGGTCTATCATTTCAAAACGTGTGGCTGCTAATAATAGCTACTGGACCGACCCTGCTATTGGGAAAAGTGCTACTACTAAAGATGGCTATGCATCGGGTTATGGTAAATATGCCCAAGATGTTTTAATTCCTGCCTTCATTGCAGCTTATACAGGGCAGGATCCTAAAAAAGTAAGTTTATTGAATCAAAATAATTCAAGTATTAGGTCTAATCCATTTTCGGGAATGTTACCGAAGCCCAACTGGACAATTATATTCAATGGCTTATCAAAGCTTCCAGTGCTATCTGAATTATTTACCAATATTAGTTTAACACATGGGTACAATAGTAATTTATCTATGAATAGTTTTAATAGTTCATTGCTATACACCGATATTTATAGAAGAGGGGCCCCTTCCTTTAAAGACACCATTAGCGGTAACTATATTCCTTATTTCTTAGTACCTAATATTACCATTAGTGAAAGAATGGAGCCACTGCTTGGATTAAATTTAACTACGGTTACACAATGGTCACTTCGTTTTGAATATAAAAAGAGCAGAATTTTATCACTCAGCTTAGTAGATTATCAATTAAGTGAAAACAATAGTACGGAGTGGGTGTTTGGAACTTCTTTTCGTAAAAAGGGAGTGAGGCTTCCATTTACTATTCCTGGTTTAAACAATAATAAATTAAGTAACGACTTAACATTTAGGCTTGACATTTCCACCCGTGATATGTTTAATAGTAATAGCAGGCTAGATCAATCTAATGCTTATGGAACAGGTGGACAAAGAGAAGTAACGCTTCAGCCTTCTATAGACTATGTTTTAAATTCCAAAATAAATTTAAAATTCTTCTATGATAGAAGAAAAGCCACCCCTTATATATCTTCTTCGCCGCCTATTACCAATACAAGGGCAGGGATAAATATAAGAATTGCGCTGTAGTCTTAGGCTTTTTTAAAGGCCCACTTAAACATAATCTTCCAAGTCACTTTCTTACCATATAATAATATACCAGTACGATAAATACGACCGCTTAACCAAGTGGTAAA
>SHWX01000045.1 GCA_009693615.1 Chitinophagaceae bacterium
CTACAGTTTAGTAAAAAAAACTTAAATTACAATCCCGCTCCGTTTCCGATTTTTCGGTGGAGGCGGGATTTTTTATTTTTAATATAAATTCATTTTTATGCGTATTATTTTAATGTTATTATGTTTTCCTTTTTTACTGCAAGCGCAAACTAATTCAATTGCAGAGAAAACAAAGACCATGGAATTGAGAAAAGGATTTTATGATTTTTATTGGGACAATGCCAATGGAAAAATATACCTAGTTGTAGATAAATTGAATATGCCTTTTTTGTATGTCAACTCTTTGCCAGCTGGGCTGGGATCCAATGATATTGGACTTGATAGAGGACAACTAGGCGATTCAAGAATTGTATACTTTAATCGAGTTGGAAAAAAATTGTTCTTAACACAGCCCAATCAAGATTATAGGGCAGTCACCAATGATACAAGAGAACAAAAAGCTGTGGAGCAATCTTTTGCTCAGTCTATTCTTTTTAATTTTACGATTGAAGCCGAGGAAGAAAATATGGCTGATCGTTCGATGAATAAACTATTAGTTGATGCAACTAGCTTCTTTTTAAGAGATGCACACGGTGTCGTTGATAGAATAAAGCGCGCAAGACAAGGTACTTATGCCATCAACGAAAATAGATCTGCTATTTATATTCAAAACACAAAGAACTTTCCAAAAAATGCAGAGTTCGAAGCAACAGTGACATTTGTTGGCGGATCCGATGCAGGAAGATTGGTGCAATCTGTTACACCTTCCCCAGAAGCAATCACAGTTAGAATGCATCATAGCTTTGTAGAATTACCAGACAATAATTACAGTCCAAGAAAATATGATATTCGAAGTGGCTTTGGAGGTACTAGTTATTTTAATTACAGTTCTGATATAAGCGAACCGATCCAGCAAATGGTGATCAATAGACATCGTTTACAGAAAAAAGATCCTACTGCTGCTGTGAGTGAAGCTGTTAAACCAATTATTTATTATTTAGACAATGGCACTCCTGAACCAATTCGATCTGCATTATTAGAAGGCGGAAAATGGTGGAACCAAGCATTTGAAGCTGCCGGTTATAAAAATGCATTTCAATTATACATCCTTCCTGACTCTGCAGACCCAATGGATATTCGTTACAATATGATCAATTGGGTGCACCGTTCTACTAGAGGTTGGAGTTATGGCGCATCTGTAGCGGACCCAAGAACTGGAGAAATTATCAAAGGTCAAGTTTCATTAGGATCATTGAGAGTGAGACAGGATTATTTAATTTTTGCCGCATTGCTTTCCCCTTATACTACGGGTAAGCCGGTTTCAGAGGAAATGCGTAAAGCTGCTATTCATAGATTAAGACAACTTTCTGCACATGAAATTGGACATACATTGGGCTTACAACATAATTATGCATCTAGTTTCAACGATCGATCTTCGGTGATGGACTACCCACATCCAAATATTTTTGTAAATGCAAAAGGCGATTTAGATTTCTCTACCATTTATACAGAAGAAATTGGTCTTTGGGATAAACGTGCCATCACTTATGGTTACCAAGATTTTCCAAAAGGTACAGATGAAGCAAGTTCCTTAACTAATTTATTAGAAGCCAATTCAAAAAATGGATTACAATTTATTGCAGACGCAGACGCAAGAGCAGCAGGCGGTATGCATCCTAATGCGCATCTATGGGACAACCTACCTGATGCAGTAGATGGCTTAATGCAAACTTTTGCTGTGCGCAATAAAGCGATGCAACAATTTAGCGAAGATGCGGTGAAAGTGGGTACACCTTTGGCTCAACTAGAAGACATGCTTGTGCCAGTCTATAATTACCATCGATATCAATACGAAGCAGTTACAAAATTAATTGGAGGAGTCAATTATCAATATAGCGTTAAAGGTGACCAAAATCAAATTCAACCCACTATTTTACCAAATGCGATGCAGCAAAAAGCGTTAGATGCCGCCTTGGTATGTTTAGCACCTAGCTTCTTATCGATTCCTGAAAATATTTTACAACTTATTCCTCCAAGACCACCAATGTATTATGGCGTGGGTGAATTATTTACAAAAAGAACTGGATTAAGTTTCGATGCATTATCTCCAGCCGAAGCCTTGGTCGATTTTGAATTGTCATTTTTATTCAATGCTGAAAGGGCCAATCGCTTAGTACAAAACAAAGCTAGGGCTGGGAGTATGGGATGGGACAATGTACTAGATGCCATTTTAGATAAAACATGGTATGCCCCATCTGTAGCTGGCTTAGCGGGTTCTATTCAACTACAAACGCAACAACAAACTTTAAGTTGGCTGATTGGTATGAGCCAAAGTAGTGATGCTAATTTTGAAGTAAAAAGTATTTGTGCGAATAGATTGAATAAATTGAAATCAAAATTAACAAGTTTATCAATAAGCAACCCTAAGCATATAGCACATTATCAATATGCGATTAGCAGAATCAATGATCCTGAGAAAATCACGCTTCCTAAACCTGTCGTTATTCCTCCAGGTGCACCGATTGGATGTGATTTAGATTAATCATGTTATTTAGATAAAAAAATCGAGGAGCCCGTTTATGGGGTCTCTCGAAAATAGCATTAGAGTACCAATAAAAAAGCCTCACCAAAATTGGTTAGGCTTTTTTAAAATCATTAGAGTATAATTAATATGGGCCTTAAATTCTTTAAAGGCCCATATTAATTATATGAACATTCTTATAGGTTCTTCTAAATAGCTTTTTAAAGTTTGTAAGAAAGCAGATCCTGTTGCACCATCCACTACTCTATGGTCGCAACTTAAAGTTACATTCATCACATTACCAGGTACTACTTGACCATTTTTTACAACGGGCTCTTCTGCAATACCACCCACCGCTAGTATACAAGCATCTGGCGGGTTAATAATGGCAGTGAATGAATCTATTCCAAACATTCCTAAATTAGAAATAGTGAAAGTACTTCCTTCCCAATCAGAAGGTTGTAATTTTTTATCTTTTGCTTTTTTAGCAAATTCTTTTACAGATACACTTATTTCATCCAAAGAAAGTCCGTCTGCAAAACGAAGTACAGGAACTAATAGTCCTTCGTCTACCGCAACTGCAATACCAATATTCACATGATGGTTTTCACGAATTACATCGCCCAACCAACTGCTATTTACTTTTGGATGTTGTTTTAAAGAAAGGGCTACTGCTTTAACAATAAAATCGTTGAAGCTAATTTTAACAGGGGCTGTTTCATTCACTACTGTTCTAGCAGCAATGGTCGCATCCATGTTAATTTTCATGGTTAAGTAAAAATGTGGCGCTGTAAATAAACTTTCACTTAAGCGTTTTGCAATGATTTTACGCATTTGCGAAACCGGACTGTCTATAAAACTTACTTGACCTACGAAATTTGTATTTCTAGGAGCTGCTGCTCTTGCAGTACTTGAAGTATTGCTAGCAGGCTTATAATTTTCTAAATCTGTTCTTGTAATTCTTCCATGCTCGCCTGTACCTTGAACATATTTTAAGTCAATCCCTTTTTCTTTAGCAATTTTTTTAGCTAAGGGCGATGCAAAAATTCTTCCTTCATTCACCACCGTTGCAGATGCAGTAGTAGCAGGTGCTAGAATTGCAACTGGTGCAGGAACTGAAGCTGATGCTGTTGGCGCTGCAGCAGGACTAGCAGGCTTTGGCGCTTCCGCATTTGATGGCGCTTTAATTGATTTTACAATGCTATCAATATCTAAACCAGGCTGTCCAATAATACATAACAACTGATTCACTAATATTTTCTCTCCTGCTTGTGCACCTTGGTATAATAAAATGCCATCCTTATAAGATTCTAATTCCATGGTGGCTTTATCGGTTTCGATATCCGCCAAGACTTCTCCTTTTGCCACCTTATCACCTACTTTTTTATGCCAGCCTGCAATCACACCTTCCGTCATGGTATCACTTAAGCGTGGCATTAATACTACTTCTTCCATAGTACTTGCGTCTATATTATTGTTAGCACTAGTGGTTGAACTAGCAGCAGAGGAAGCGCCATTTGTATTTGCTGCAATAAGTGCAGTAATATCTTCTCCTTGTTTTCCAAATATGGCTAGTAAATCGTTCACTTGTAATTTGCCTCCACGAGGTGTGCCAATATGTAATAAAATACCATCCTGATAGCTCTCCAATTCCATGGTGGCTTTATCCGTTTCTATTTCGGCTAATAAGTCTCCTTTTTTAACGGTATCACCCACTTTTTTATGCCAAGCAGCCACCACACCCTCGGTCATGGTATCGCTTAAACGGGGCATTAATATTGCTTCAGCCATAGGTAAAAGGATGTTTTGTAATTAGTCGTGAAATTACATCAAAAATGTTTTTTTTCCCAGCAGAAAAAGCAATTTTCTATCAAAATGAGGGTAAAAACAGGGCTATTTAAGTAAAAGCCTAGCTTCTATTGCCCCTGCGCCAAACTATAGGCTTTTTTGTCGGCCCACATATTCAATATTTCTAAAGAACATATCTTAAAGTTCACGGCTAAGGCACGATATAAATCAATGACATCATTTTGAGAAAGTGGCGATTCGTTCACTGTTTCAAAACGACAATAATATTGATTGATTAAATTGGTAAATACCGAACCCGATGGCCAAACCTGTGTTCCTCTATTGGTAATAGTTACCAACTTTAAGGTGGCTGTTGTATGCAATAAACATTTATCTGCGATGACTTGAGGTTGCTCTGCACTTTCAATAAAGAAATCGACACCTACAATTTTATGATGATCATTTAAATCACTTTGTAACATTGGGTTGCTTTCTAATTTAAAATTAGTAGGCGTTACATAAAAATTAGCTAAAATTGGTTTGGGATTATGACTTGGTAGTTTTCCAAAATTTTGAATGACTGCTTGCGCAAAGGCAGTAGTGGATAAAGAAGCGGTAGCACGATCTCCAAAATCACCTGTATGCACACCCGATTCTAAAGTATACAATAAAGCATTTTCAATGGTCACCGCTTGTTCCATTAAACCTAAATGATGCAACATGCCTAAACCACTTAATAATAAAGCAGTAGGGTTGGCAATATTTTTTCCAGCAATATCTGGAGCCGTTCCATGCACTGCTTCAAATATGGATATATGATCACCAATATTAGCAGAAGGCGCAAAACCAAGCCCACCCACTAATCCAGCACATAAGTCACTTACAATATCTCCTTGTAAATTAGTTAATACTACTACATCAAATAAATCTGGACGACTTACTAATTTCATACAAAGATCATCTACAATTACATCGTCTGCTTTTAGTTCAGGATACTCTTTAGCTACTTCTTTAAATACTTCTAAAAACAAACCATCCGTTAATTTCATGATGTTTGCTTTATGGCCGCAAGTAATACGCTTGGCTCCTTTTTTCTTAGCCATTTCAAATGCGTAACGAATAACTTGCATGCTACCTGGACGCGTAATAAAACGACGACCCAGGGCCACATCCTGCGTTAACATATGTTCAATACCTCCATAGGTATCTTCAATATTTTCTCTTACAATGGTAATATCAATAGGAATGCCTGCTTTACTAAAAACAGTATCTACTCCACTTAATGTTTGAAAAGTTCTTTTATTCGCGTAGGTGTTCCAAGTTTTACGCGCCGTTACATTTACACTTTTTACACCCTTGCCTTTGGGCGTTTCCATTGGCCCTTTAAAAAGGATACCTAATGCCTCAATAGTGTCCTTTGCCTTGGCGGTCATACCATTGCTAAACCCTTTGTCAAAAACCCATTTTCCCATATCCACAAAATCGTACTCCAAAGGTACTTTGGCTGCATTAAAAACTTCAATTACGGCGTCCATAATCTCTGGCCCGATACCATCTCCCTTAGCTACTGCGATCTTCATTTTGACTAATTTTTTAAGATTTTTACCACATTACCTAATACGTAATGCATTAGTTTTCGCAAAGTTACGCGACTTAGGGGGTCTAATAAAAAAATAGAGGGATTTTTTATATAAACAGCGTAAATATTTGCTACTTTTATCCCGCAGTATTCTCTGCAAAAGTACTTATTGACGTTAATTCTTATGGTCTCTAAAATTTCAGAAGGCATAGAGGTGAGTATCGAGACTTTTTACCAAAAAGACTATAGCAATCCTTTGCAAAATGAATACATGTTTGCTTACAGAATTACCATTGAAAATCACAACTCTTTCCCCGTTAAATTATTAAAACGTTATTGGGAAGTATTTGATAGCAATAGCGAACACCGAATTGTAGAAGGCGAAGGTGTGGTAGGTGTGCAACCCTTAATTATGCCAGGTAAACATTATCAGTATGTAAGTGGCTGTCACTTAAAAAGTGAATTAGGTAAAATGCAAGGTTACTATACCATGGAGAATATTGAAACCAAGGATTTAATCAATGTCAATATTCCAGCCTTTAAAATGGCTGCACCTGTTAAATTAAACTAAGCCTACCTTTGGCCCATGAAAATTTGTATCGCCCAACAAAATTATCAGATCGGCAATTTTGAACAGAACACCCAACAAATGCTTTCAGCTATTGAAGCAGCCAAAAAGCAAGGGGCCGATTTAATTTTATTTAGTGAGATGAGTGTTTGCGGCTACCCTGCTAGAGATTTCGTAGAGTTCAATGATTTCATTACTAAATGTTACGCTCAAGTAGCTATTATTCAAGAAGCGGCCGATACCATTGGGGTTTTAATAGGAAGCCCTGCGCGTAACCCTAATAAAAAAGGAAAAGATTTATTCAACGCTGCCTTTTTCTTATACGATAAAAAAATAATTGCAGAAGTGCATAAAACATTATTACCCACTTATGATGTTTTTGACGAGAACAGATATTTTGAACCAGCCGATGATTGGAAAGTCGTTCCCTTTAAAGGAAAAAAAATAGCCATTACTATTTGTGAAGATATTTGGAACTTGGGTGATAACCCACTGTACCGAATTTGTCCAATGGATAAAATGATGGATCAATCTCCAGATATTTTATTAAACCTAAGTGCTTCCCCTTTTGATTACACCCATGACGAAGATAGAAAAGCAACCATTAAGGCCAATGTATTAAAATATAAAATTCCTTTATTTTATTGTAATGCAGTAGGAAGTCAAACTGAGATTGTATTTGATGGAGGTTCTTTTGCTTTTGATAAACAGGCGAATCTTTGCGGCGCACTGCCTATGTTTGAATCTGCCATGGAAATTTTTGAATGCACAGAAGAGGGTATGATTAATGCACCTATTATTGAACCTGCTGCAAGAGTACCCAATAAAGAATTAAATCCGCTCACCTTAGAGCCTGCTTTAAATATTGATCAAGTATATAAGGCATTGGTATTGGGTGTAAAAGATTATTTTACTAAAATGGGTTTTACAAAAGCCATCATAGGTTCTTCTGGTGGAATTGATTCAGCAGTCACCTTAGTCATTGCTTGCGAAGCCTTAGGAGCCGAAAATGTAAGGGCTATATTAATGCCATCTCCTTATTCTACTAGTCATTCAGTGGACGACGCTGTAGCCTTAAGCAAAAATTTACAAAACCCTTACGATACCATTGCTATTAAAGAAGTGTATGAAAGTTTTTTAAACACCTTAAAACCATTATTCAAAGACTTACCTTTTTCTTTAGCTGAAGAAAATATACAAAGTAGATCAAGAGGAAATATTTTAATGGCCATTGCTAATAAATTCGGTTATGTATTATTAAATACTTCTAATAAAAGTGAACTAGCTACTGGTTATGGTACTTTATATGGAGATATGGCAGGTGGTTTGGGTGTTTTAGGCGATTGCTATAAAATGCAAGTCTATGAACTAGCTAAATATATAAATCGTAGTAAAGAAATTATTCCTGAAAATATTATTGCCAAGGCGCCTAGTGCTGAATTAAGACCCGATCAAAAAGACAGTGATAGTTTACCTGCTTATGAAATACTAGATCAAATACTTTTTCAATACATTGAAAAAAGAGCCGACCCATCTAGCATTAAGGCCCTAGGTTTTGACAGTGCGCTGGTAGATAAGACTTTGAAAATGGTGAATACCAACGAATATAAAAGAAATCAATTCTGTCCTATTATTCGTATTTCTCCTAAAGCATTTGGTGTTGGAAGACGCGTTCCCATTGTGGCCAAGTATTTAAATTAGCGTTGGCTTATACTCATAAACTTTAATTAATTACATATGAAAAAAATATGCATAATTGTTCTTGTTTGCCTCATCGCCAACATGCCATTGGTTGTATTAGCGCAAAAAAACAAAGAAATATTACCAGGTGCTTATCAAACCGAAAAATATATTCCTTTATTATTAAATAAAAGAGTGGGCGTGTTTACGAACCATACTGCGATAATGAATAAAAAACATTTGATAGATACCCTACTTTCAAAGGGTATTCAAATACAAAAAATATTTACACCAGAACATGGACTAAGAGGCACAGCCGATGCAGGAGAAAAAACTAAGGATGGCATAGATGAAGCCACTGGCGTAAAGATTGTTTCACTCTATGGAAAAAAATACGGACCAAGTGAAGAAGATCTTAAAGATGTAGACGTATTGGTATTTGATATACAAGATGTGGGCACAAGATTTTATACTTATATCTCTTCGCTGCAATACTATATGGAAGCTGCATGGGCCAATAATAAGCCGTTGGTTATCTTAGATCGTCCTAATCCAAATGGCTACTATGTAGATGGGCCTGTATTAGAAAAACCCTTTAGTAGTTTTGTTGGCAAGCAATCTATTCCAACTGTTTATGGTATGACCATTGGCGAATATGCTAGAATGTTGGTGGGTGAAAAATGGTTGACAGCGCCAGGGGATAGCAATATCAATAAAGCAGGAAATCCAATTCAATTCAATGTGATTGGATGCAAGAATTATGACCATAGTTCCATGTATACCTTTAATATTGCGCCCTCACCAAATTTACCAGACATGAATGCCATCTACTGGTATCCAACTACCTGTTTAATAGAAGGCTCAGTAATGAGTGAAGGTCGTGGTACTGCACATGCATTTGCGCATATTGGTCACCCAAGTATTCAAGGCAAAAGTTTTAGCTTTATTCCTGGGCCAAGAACGGGTGCAATGAGTTCAAAATTGTATGGACAGACTTGCTATGGATGGGATTTAAGCAAGCAACAAGCGCCTAATAAGATTGATCTAGATTTGATCATCGAAATGTACCAAGCTTTCCCTGTAAAAGATAGTTTTTTTATTGAGCCTAAATCAAAATTAGCCACCGACTACTTCTTCAATAAATTAGCTGGTAACGCTACTTTGATGGAACAATTAAAATTAGGCCAATCTGCTGCAACCATTAGAGCTAGTTGGCAACCAGGTTTAGCGGCTTTTAAGTTGATACGTAAAAAATATTTATTGTATAAAGATTTTGAATAGATAAAAAAAGGTCCCGAAATTTCGGGACCTTTTTTATGACATAGTGCAAAGAACAATTTACTCGTCTTTGCAAAAAGGAAGTATTAATTCCCAATAATTGGTATCATTAATTTATGTACCGCATCATTTAAAGCCTTCACGCCTTCTTTTTTAATAGTTTCATAGTTTTTCAATTGTTCATCCACTTGCACTTTTAATGCTATATAGGTTTCTTTTACTTGTTTAGTGGGTGCTACATATCCTGCCGCTGCAGATTCAAATACACCAGCTAACTTATCATCTAAGCGAATAGGGAAGTTTAAAACATCCTGTCCGCTCTTCGCCTTGGTTTGGTGTAAAGCTTCTTCTATAGTTTTAAGACTAGCTAATAATGATTCGCTTTGCTTTTGGAAACTAGAATCCTTGGTTTTCTTTTGTAAAACTTGCACTTGTGTGCGAATTTCTTTAATACCTTTTAAAGCCTTCATAACGGTATTAAAACTAGCAGCTACTTCTAATAAGAATTGCTCCTGTGCTTTTAAATCGGCATTAGATACTTTATAATTAGGATCGGCAATCAATTCAAAAGGATAAACAACAGAGTCTTTATCAATACTTACTTTAGCATAGTAGTTACCAGGTGCTGCCAATACTGGACTTGTTGAACCATTCCATAATATTAAATCTTCCGAAGGCTTCTCTATTTCTTTATGGTATAAGTTCCAATTAAATTGTTGTAATCCACTTTCAACAACAATACCCGATTTATCCTTGCCCGTTTCTTTTGAACTAAAATGTCTAACTAATTTTTTATTCTCATCTAAGATATCAATTTGAACAGTGGTGCTATCGTTCGCATCCTTTAACCAGTAATTAATAACTGCCCCTTTTGGAGGGTTAACGCCCACATTGGCTGGCATACCCGTTCTTGCACCACGATTACGACGCCCTCCCATTTGAGGTGGCACACGATAAGCATTCGCCACTGCAAATACCTTTGATGCGTTTACATTAGTTGCTTGATAATTTTCAATAAAAGATAAATCATCTAAAATATAAATACTACGTCCTTGTGTACCTACAATTAAATTATTATCTCTAATTAATAAATCGGTAATAGGTGTTAGGGGTAAATTTAATTGCAATTGCTCCCAAGATTTTCCATCATTCATAGAAACATACAATCCATACTCAGTACCTGCAAATAAAACGCCTGCTTTTCTTGGACTTGCTACAATAGCTCTTGTGAAATGTAGTGGATTAATACCAGTAGTAATTTTTTCCCAAGACTCACCATAATCATGTGTTACATATAAATAAGGTGTAAAATCATCTAATTTATAACGCGTTCCTGCAAAATAAGCAGTCCCTTTTCTAATTGGATCTATTTCTACTCTATTCCACATCATCCATTGTGGGATATCCTTAGGCGTTACATTTTTCCAATTAGCGCCACCATCTTTACTTACATTAATGATACCATCATCACTACCTGTCCATATTAAGTCTTTCTCTAATGGAGATTCTGCTGCAGTAAATATGGTACAATAATATTCTACACTAGTATTGTCTTGTGTAATAGGTCCGCCTGAACTTTTTTGACGGCTCTTGTCATTGGTAGTTAAGTCTGGTGATAACATATTCCAACTTGCTCCTTCGTTTTCAGTAGCAAATAAATGATTACCTGCCGTGTATAATTTTTTAGGGTTATGTGGAGAAAAGAAAATAGGATGATTCCACTGGAAACGATATTTCATGGCTTCCGCACCAGCACCCATTGGATTATCAGGCCAAACATTGATCACACGGTTCTCTCCCGTTTTGTGATCATACCTTGTAATTAAACCACCATAAGAACCGCCATATACAATATCACTATTCGTTGGATCGGCAACAATATAGCCACTCTCCCCACCCGCAGTAACATCAAAATCGCTTTCTCCGATATAGGCACCATAAGTACTTGATAAAATTCTAAAAGCAGAATTATCTTGTTGCGCACCTAAGACTCTATAAGGAAAATGATTGTCTGTACTTAAACGGTATACTTGAACTGTAGGTTGGTTCATCACAGTACTCCAATTTTTAGCCCCATCTAAACTTACTTGCGCACCGCCATCATCTGCCACAATCATGCGCTTGCCATTTTTTGGATCTATCCATAAATCGTGATGATCACCATGTGGTGTTCTGCCAGCTACAAAAGTTTTACCACCATCGCTTGACATCATAAAGTTTACATTAGGGCAGTAAATTTTATTTTCATCCGCAGGATCAATAAATACTTTGGTATAATACCATGCTCTTTGACGAATATTGTTATCACTGTTTACTAATTCCCAAGTCTTACCTGCATTTTCAGACATATACAATCCACCGTCTTTATTTTCAATTAAAGCATATAATTTATCGGAATTAGATTTAGCGACAGCAATACCGGTGATACCCCATACTCCTTTTGGAAATCCTTTATTAGTTTTGATAGAAGTCCAAGTATCTCCACCATCTGTACTTTTATATAAACCAGAACCTGCTCCCCCACTTTCTAAACTATACGGTGTACGCATTAATTGCCAAGTACCAGCATATAAAATTTCAGGATTACTTGGGTCAATGACTAAATCACTTGCGCCTGTTTGCTCATTGACATACAATACTTTTTTCCAATTTTGTCCACCATCGGTACTTTTAAAAACACCTCTAGTTTCGTTAGGTCCAAATAAATGTCCCATAGCTGCTACCCAAATAATATCTGGATTTTTTGGATGCACTATAATTCTTACAATATGTCTAGCTTCTTTTAAGCCCAAGTTTTT
>SHWX01000046.1 GCA_009693615.1 Chitinophagaceae bacterium
GCCTTTAATAAATTAGGTAATATTAATATACCAATCATTGTTCGTTTACAAGGAACCAATGCGGTAGAAGCTAAGAAATTAATAGATGAAAGTGGATTAAAAGTGCAGTCTGCTATTCAATTAAGCGAAGCAGCAGCCTTGGTAAAGAAGGCAGTCGCTTAGAATTACGCTCTAATGATTTTTAAAAACCCTCTCAAATTTCGTGAGGGTTTTTTGTTTACACTACTTTTACTTCAGTAAGGGCGCTGAATAAATAAATATTCCCTGTAGCAATTTCAACACATTCAATACGCTTGCGCCTTAGTTTTATTTTTCTAAAAGTTCTTCCTTTAATTTCCATAAATAATGCGCCATCTGCAACATGTGCAAGTGTCATCACTCCTTCTTTTTGTACAGGATTGTATTTACGAAGTATTAATAATAAAGCAGTTTCACCATTGGCAGTGGCGGCGGGACTTAGTAAAGTTTTTTGTAAACTCTTGCGAATATCATCTGGAAAAATTTCTAAGGTAATAAACTGAGCCAGTAATTGCCCATAAATAGTTTTCCATTCTTTCCCATGCGCCTCCACCCTATTTCTATATTGTTCAAAACAAAGTAAATGTGCTAATTCATGTAATAAAGTAATCAGAAATTCATACTTATTTAAATTTCCATTCACCGTTATCTTATGATTGGCACCTAGGACGGCATGCCTATAATCGCCTAATACCGATTTTCTTTCTCTAGTAACTGTTAAATGAACTTTATAATGATTAATAAGTTGAACCACCGGCTCAAAAGCGCCTTCTGGTAAATACGTATTTAATGCATGTAAAGGATATTCAACTTTTGCCAAAATAAAAATGAATTAAGAATAGATGATTATTTTTTACTTACTACTTCTTTAATTTCAAGCCAGGTATAGGCCATATATAAAGCCATACTAGCTAATAAAGTAGGATACCCTACTGGTTCTTTAGCTTGTTTAACATAGGTTAAAGCAGCGCCTGCAAATACAATTAATTTAAACAGGGTACCCAGCATCACCGATCTAATCAAGGCATTTGGATTTGTCTTATCTACTCTTTGCAGTCTTATATAATTTAAATAAACCATCGCAAACAACATCATATTCACCGTTAGTATAAAATTAATTTTAACAGGCACGGTAATAGCATTGAATAAGATAGTCTGACCCGCCACTAAAACAATTATAAACAATAAAAAGGCGATTATATTCTGTTTTAAAAACATAAATTATATTTTTTAGGGATAGTATTAGGCTTGAATATAGTTATAATAATATTTGATTTATTTTAATATTAATAGTAGCTGAATTATTTTTTCTTTTGTGTATCTCTCACTACCATGATTAATGTAAATAAAATGAATAATGAAGGGAAAATCCAGGCAGCTCTATTATGCCAAGTAAAATAAGTATCTACCTTCTTTCCTGCAAATAATGTAATTAATAAACCCGCTATAATTTGTGTACCAAGGCCTGCATATCTAGCTAAACTAAAAACCGGTGTTTTATCGGCATTTTTATTATGGGAAGAGGGAGATTCCATTAATCAAAGGATTGTTTGCTATCTGGCAATACCAAAGGTAGTGTGTCTAATTGTTTAGGATTGCCTTCAGACAATACTTTTTTTATACCTTCTAGATATTGTTCTTTATAATGAACGGACTGCTCTAAGGAATCGGTTCTAATTTTTAATAGTTGCAAAGCCGTTCTACTTTCTTTAGTGCCATAGCCTGGAATATAATATTTAAGCGGGGTGAAAGCAATTAAGGCGATAGTCATTCCCACAAGTAATATAAAACTAATACTGAAGCCAATATAAACCGACTTTCTAGATAATCTAAACGCTACTACTTCATCAAAAGTATCGTCGTTCATGACCACTAATCGGTAAGTATTACTAGTTCTTTTGAAAGTGTTATTGATGTCTAATTTTGGCATAATGCAGTGTGATTGTTAAAGATACAACCTATTCCATTTTTTTAAGAGATTAATAGGAAATAAATGTATTTTTAAGGCGATTTTAACCCATTTATGCAGCATACAAAAGCCCCTTATAAATTTCCTACGAATTGGTTTTGGGCCATCTGCATCCTAAGCCAATTTTGTGTACAGGCGAATGCACAAAGCAGCATTAAAAAAATACAAGACAGCCCCCAGCAAAAAACGGATACAAGTGGGTCCCTACTAGATATTAATAATAGTAAGCTTATCAAAAAAGCCAATAGTATTTTAGATAGTGTAGAAAAAAAAACAAACGAATTTATTTTAAAAAAAGTCAATAAATTAAGAGGCATTAGCGATGACACTACTAAAAAAGTAACCCCGCTTGAAATTGAAAAACCCCTGCCCTATGAACGCCTGCTTAAAACAAAATATACTTTAGGCCGAAGGGCTTATCAAAATACAGTTTCTCAGTTTAATTTTTTATTTCATGCAGAAGAAGAGTTGAATGAAAATATTTTAAAAGCTAGGAATGGATATGTTGATGACTATACCACTTTAATTAGTTTTTATGATTACGATTTAAGTACTACCTCTAAAAATAGTATCGATTCCATTATTTACAGGTGTAATGCTAATATTGTATTACACGATTTAAGAAGTAATTGGGTGGATGACGCTTATTTACTTTTAGCCAAGGCTTATTTATTTCATAAAGATTTTGATACAGCCGGCAGTATTCTCCAATTTATAAACTATTCTTTCGACGATAAAGAAAATGGAATGGATTTACCCATTGGAAGTAATTTAAGAAACACAAAAGGAAAATTCAGTATTGCTACGGCAGAGAATAACCGTTTTTTCGAGAATTTAAATGTGCGCAATGAAAGCATGATATGGCAGGCTAGAAATTATTTTGAAAAAGAAGAGTGGAATGAGGGCATTAGTCTATTACAACTACTAGAAGCCGATGCCATTTTTCCTAAAAGACTATCCCCTTTTTTAAATGAGCAGCTTGCCTATGGCTATTATTTAATGGATATGTATGATAAAGCAGCGGCTGCCCTTGAAAAAGGTATAAACAATGCCCCCGATGATGCAGCAAAAACAAGATGGTATTACTTAATTGGACAGTTATGGCAGAAGGCAGACAAATGGGATAAAGCCTATCCTTGGTATAAAAAAGCCAACCAATATGCAGTGAACCCCATTGTTAGCGTCTATGCAAAAATTAGTATGATAAGCTATGATGCCAAAAATTCAAACAATGCCTGGGAAGAACTAGCCTACTCACTTGAAAAAATGATTAAAAGAGATAAGTATAAACCTTATGCCGATATCTTTTATTTTGAGATGGCAAAATTAGCCATACAAAACAATGCTTACTCAAAAGCCAACGATTGGCTAGTTCAATCTATCAAAAAAAATAGAAGCAACCTTACACAAAAACAAAAAGCTTTTGAGCTACTAGGTGCTATCAACTATGCTAATAACCAATATAGTATTGCCAAACTAGCTTATGATAGCTTAAATACAGTTTTAAAAACAAACCCTAACTACGAAACTATTCAAGCCAGAAAAAAATGGTTAAGCACTATTAGCGCTAATGAAAAAATAGTAGAAGCTCAAGACACCCTTCAATATATATACCAACTAAACCCATCCAATCAAGAAGCCTATTTTAATTTATGGCAAAAAAGAACCAAAATTGAAAATGAATCTTTAAAAGATATTTTTACAGACAAAATGCTTAATTCAGCAAAAAATGGCCAACAGGAAAATGATGCTGTAAATAATTTTAGTAGCCTTAATAACAATAATAGTTTTAGCAGTACTAGTGATTTTTACTTTGATAATAAGTCTGTATTAGTACAAGGCAAACAAAACTTTACGCAAAAATGGGGGCAAAGACCCAATGTAGATAGTTGGAGAAGAAAGACAAGCCTTATGAATGCGCCCAATAGCTTAAGCAATCAGGATGCAACAAGTACTGACTTTCAAAATAATGCTAGTAAGGATTCATTACAAAAAAGGAGCCTATCCAAAGATGAAAAAAGAGATTCAAAAGCAGATGAAAAGGGAAATGGCTATGAAATGATTGCAGATGCCAGCTCTTATATAAAATCTAAACAGGATGGGAATAAAGCGGCTTTAACCAATGCGCAAACCTTTTTATTAGAATTAAACGATTTTGAAAAAGCCTATCCCCTATATGTTAAAGTAATTATTAATAATATTGATACTACGACGACCGAAAGAGCGATGTTGGATTTAGCAAGCCATTACCTACATGAAAATTTAAACGAAAGGTCGGACAGCATTATAAGATTAGTAGAAGAAAGGTTTCCAAAAGGTTTTTATGCCACAAAGAAAAAAGAAAGCAGCTTAAAAAAGAAAAGAGATGCCGATCTGCTTAATGATTATAAAGAAGCCTACTTCTTATCACAAATTGGTAATTGGGAAAGTTTAACAGCTTTATCCAATCAGTTAAATACAGATTTAAGAAGAACCAAATGGTATACCCCCTTTAAGTTTATACAAGTAAAAATGTATGCCCAACAAAGAATGGATAGCTCCGCAATTGTATTATTAGATTCTATTGTACTTCAAAACACCAATGAAAAAGTTAGAGACAGGGCAAAAAATATTCTGGAAGAGTTAAAAAATAGAAAACAAACAGAAACCTATTTAAGTAATTTAAACCTTAGCAAAGAAATGTTAGATACAGCTACTCTAGTTAATATCTCACTCAAAGCAATGGATAGTAGTTCTATTGTTACACCAGCAGTTACAAAGTCACTTGCTTCAGCAAATTCAAATGAGAATATAAAAAAGGATAACGCCATTTCTAAAGTAATTGCTACAACACCAGTAATACCACCCCTCCCTTTCACCAACGATAGCAGCGAGCAATACTATATTGCTTTAGTCACCCAAAAAGTGAGTGCCGCTTTTGTAAAGGAAATGCAAACAGCCTTTACCTATTTGAATAATGATGAATTTATAAAACAAAAATTAAATGTAACTTACATACAGTTTAATGAGAATAGCTATATTGTTTGGATTGGGCCCTTTGTAAACAACCTTGATGCCAAAACTTATATAAATAAAGTAAAGCCAAGGTTAAGTAATGAAATTATATCATTTGTGCCTGCTAAGCAATATGAAATATACTTATTAAGTAAGTCCAATATACTGTTAATAAAAGACGAAGCAGATTTAAAACAATATCAGCAGTATATGTTTAGAAATATTTATAAACCTTAATTAAAATAGTAGTGAGTCAAGATTCAAAAAAACCTAAAAGTTGGGTGCGCCTTTTTTGGAAATACTATTTTATTTCTGCTGGCGTATTTTTATTATTTATTTTGATGTTGAACTGGGGATGGATTGGCGATATGCCCGACTTAGATGATATCGAAAACCCTACTGCATCCTTGGCTAGCCAAGTGTATGCCCAAGATGGTACACCTATGGGTAAGTTTTATTTAGAGGACCGTATTACAGTTAAGTATAGAGATATTAGCCCTTATTTGCTACAAGCATTAGTAGCCACAGAAGATAAAAGATTTTATGACCACTATGGAGTAGATGGAGAAGGTCTTATTAGAGCAGTTGCCTTTCTAGGCAGCCAAGGAGGTGCTTCTACCATTACCATGCAAACTGCAAAAAATTTATTTACCGGTAACTGGGGCACTAAAAACAAATTACTTCGTGTTATTCAAAAAATTAAGGAAAGTATTATTGCCATTAAACTTGAACGCAATTTTACCAAACAAGAAATTATAACGCTTTATTTAAATACCGTTCCTTTTAGTGAAAATGTATTTGGGGTAAGCAATGCCTCAAGAACCTTCTTCCAAAAAGAGCCAGACCGCTTAAATGTTGAAGAAGCTGCCTTGCTAATAGGTATGATTAATGCACCTACTAAGTACAACCCTAATAGAAATCCTAAGTTGGCCTTAGAAAGAAGAAACTTAGTGATAAGTAGAATGGCAGGACAAAAATATATAAGCCAAGACCAGGCAGACGAACTTAGAAATTTACCCATTGCTACTAATTTTAAAAAGCTTGATCAAAACAATGGCCTTGGCCCCTATTTTAGAATGACCCTTGGAGAGTACATGAAAAAATGGTGCAAAGAACATAAAAAAAATAATGGCGACCCTTACGATTTATACCGAGATGGCTTAAAAATTTATACCACTATTAACCCTCGAATGCAATTGTATGCAGAACAAGCTGTTGCACAGCATATGTCTTATTTGCAAAAACAATTTAATCAACAAGCAAACATTAAATCGGGTAGTATTTGGAAAGAGTTTAGCGCCCAACTAGAGCTAGCGGTAAAACAAACTGACAGATGGAAGAATTTGAAAAAAGAAGACATGGAAGAGGAGGCGATTAGAAAAACTTTCAACGAGCCTTTACAAATGCGCATCTTTGCTTGGAATAAAAACCGTTTTATTGATACCATCATGACCCCTTATGATTCTTTAAAGTATCATAAGCAAACTTTACAAACAGGATTTTTAGCCGTAGACCCTTTCACTGGAGAAGTAAAAGCTTGGGTGGGTGGTGTAGACTTCAAAACATTCAAATACGATCACGTTAATATTAATACTAAAAGACAAGTGGGTTCAACCATTAAACCTTTGTTGTATTCTTTAGCTATTGAAGAGTCTGGCTTTACACCCAATACTATTGTACAAGACGTACAACAAAATTTTGACGGATATGGCATGGTACCTAATACACCTAAAACCTGTACTTTCCAGTCTATTCCTATGGCACAGGCTTTAGCTGAATCAAGAAACTGCTCCTCGGCCTTTATCATGAAACAAATTAATGGCAATAGCAATGAAGCTGCTAAACAATTTGTGGAGTACTTGAAAAAGTGCAATATCAAATCAGATATACAACCCTATCCCTCTATTGCTTTAGGTGCCGTTGAAATTTCACTCTTTGAAATGGTACAAGCCTATACTATGTTCCCAGGAGCAGGTTATAATGCACAGCCCTTTTTTATCAATAGAATTGAGGACAAAAATGGTAATGTGCTTGAAAGCTATTCTCCTCAAAGAAGAAAAGTTATTAAAGAAGAAACGGCGTATTCTGTTGTAAGTATGATGCAAGGGGTGATACAGAAAGGAACGGGAAGAAGTATGTATTCTTATGCTGTTCCAACACAGTCTATTGCAGGAAAAACAGGAACCACCAATGACAATAGCGACTTATGGTTTATGGGATATACCCCACAATTATTAGCAGGCGCTTGGGTGGGATGCGACGACCGATATATAAGATTCTCAGATAATTATTTTGGACAAGGTGCACACGCTTCTTTACCTATTTGGGCTAATTTTATGAGTAAGGTAGCCGCAGACCCTGCATGTAATTTAGATGCGAATGCAAGCTTTGAAAGGCCGTCTACTATGCTCAACGACTTCAATATAGATTTCATTTCAAAAGATAGTTCAGGTTTAGAAGGTATGGATGATATTATTAATACAGAAGATATAAAAGCTGAATCGGATTACACCCTACCCGATGCTGAAATTGCTAGCCCTGTTAAAAATAATCTGCCTGTAAAAAATATAGCTCCTAATAAAAGTACAGCTCCTATAAAAAATAGTTCTAAGGATACGAAATCTAAAGATACAAAGCCGAATAAAGAAGGGGTCAAACCAAAAGCACTCTTCCCACCAAAGAAGAACTAACGCGTATTTTTCAAGGAATAAAAAATAGAGAAATGGTGGTATAAATTTCTTTGAAAAAAAGCATTGCCATACTGAATAGTCACACGAGGTAGTTTTAAACCAAGCCCTGCACTAAATCCATTGAACCAATTTTGTTGGTTTTGAATATTTAAATCGAAGCGTCGAATAAAATTATAACCAAAATCAATGCTTACTTGCTCTCCTATATTGGCTTCAGCACCCATAATTAAATGATTAAAAATATCTTGAGCAGCGGATGGTGCTTTATACCCCTGCGCAGTATAAAAACCTGGGTCATAGAAAGTATTGTTCCAAATAGAAAGTCTTTGTGCGGTTAGAGAAAATTGAATAGGCGCATTTTCTAATTTTTTAGAAACCCCCATAATAATATTTAAAGGAAGCCTCTCTTTTTCTGTGTAAGAGGATAGCTGTCCTCCCACATTATTGGCAAGTATACTTGCACGTAGTAATCTACTAGAAGAAGTATAGACCATGGAAACATCCATGGCTAGCCCAGTAGATTTATAAATACCATAATTGGATTGTATTAATTTAAGCGTGGCGCCTAGGTTTATATTTTTTCTAAATAAAGAAGCCATTGAAACTTGTGCCACATAATCATTGGCTAAAAAATTACCCATTTCATTGCCCGATACATCGGTCATATTTATATTGCCATAACCCATATAATGAAGACCCCAACCAATTACCCAATTTTTTTTGGGTAGATAATGCGCTCCACTAAAATCGTATTGCTGAATATTTGAAAAATAAGACTTCACACTTAAATGAATAGTCTTATCCATGGAAGGATCTAATAATGCAGGGTTATACATTGCCAAACCCAAATCGGACCCTAGATGACTAATATTAATGCCTCCTAAGGAAGTAGCTTTAGCACTATAGGGTAAGTTTAAAAATTGATATACCTCGTTGGCATTAGACTGCTGCGCACGCACAGGACTTGTACTTACAAAAAATGTAATGAAAACTATAATGAATACTTTATAACTTAAGTTAAATACCACCCTTCTCATAGAACAAAGCTAGGGTTTTAAACTAATGCTAAGTCAAGCACTTGCTGCATATTTTTTACATAATGAAACTGAAGTCCTTTGATAAAACTATGGTCAATTTCATTGATATCTTTTTCATTCTGCCAGCAAAGTATAATTTCTTTCATACCGGCTCTTTTAGCCGCTAATATTTTTTCTTTAATGCCCCCTACTGGAAGTACCTGGCCACGCAAGGTAATTTCACCTGTCATGGCTAAATAAGGTTTTACTTTTCTACCCGTGAATGCAGAAGTAAGTGCGGTTAGCATGGTAATCCCTGCACTTGGACCATCCTTAGGCACAGCCCCTTCAGGTACATGCACATGTATAGCCTTAGTTGTAAACAAAGTTGGGTCAACACCAATTTTCTTAGCATTGCTTTGTAAATAAGTAAGGGCTGTGTCCACACTTTCTTTCATCACATTACCTAGGTTACCTGTAAGCTTTAAGCCACCTTTACCTTCTGCAAGTAATACTTCAATAAATAAAATATCTCCTCCTACATAAGTCCAAGCCAAACCCACTGCCACCCCTGGCATATTAACTGTTTTATAAATTTCATTGCTATATTTAGCCTGCCCTAATATTTTATTTAAATCGGTTTTGGTAACTGTGGGTTTCACCTTATGCTTATAGGCAAGTTCCTTGGCCTGATAACGCATAATAGAAGCCAGTTGTCTGTCTAATTCACGCACACCACTTTCTCTTGTATAATCTTCAATCACTTTCTCTAGAACATTATCAAGCACCTTGAAATTAATTTTATCCAATCCATGGGCTTGTCTTTGTTTAGGCAGTAAATGTCTTTTAGCAATTTCAATTTTTTCTTCTACTGCATAACCACTTAAATCTATAATTTCTAAACGATCTCTTAAGGCTGGTTGAATGCGGCTAATATCATTGGCCGTTGCAATAAATAAGGTTTTACTTAAATCATATTCCGATTCTAAATAATTGTCATAAAAACTATGGTTCTGTTCTGGGTCTAATACTTCTAATAAAGCAGAAGAAGGATCGCCTCTATGGTCGCTGCCTATTTTATCAATCTCATCTAATATCATTACTGGGTTAGATGTCTTCACCTTACGCAGGCTTTGTACAATTCTTCCAGGCATAGCACCAATATAGGTTTTACGGTGCCCTCTAATTTCACTTTCATCGTGTAAGCCTCCTAAACTTACCCTTATATATTTTCTACCTATGGCATGTGCAATAGATTTACCTAAGGAAGTTTTACCAATACCTGGAGGGCCTAAGAAACATAAAATAGGGCTTTTCATATCGCCTTTAATTTTAAGCACAGCTAGGTACTCTAAAATTCTATTTTTTATTTTACCCATACCGTAATGGTCGGCGTCTAAAACTTTTTTAGCGTTCTTTAAATCATAGTTGTCTGCTGTGTACTCTTCCCAAGGCAGGTCTAATAATAAATCCAAATGATTATACACTACTGAATAGTCGGGCGTGCTAGGATGCATACGCTCCAATTTCTCCAAGCCATTTTGAAATAATTTTTTAGCAGACTCTGGCCACTTCTTCCCTTCCGCTTTCTTTTTCATCTCCGCCACTTCGCGCTCATTGGGGTCTCCGCCTAATTCATCCTTAATACTTTTTAATTGTTGTTGTAAAAAGTAATCGCGTTGTTGCTTGTCAATTTCGGTGCGCGTTTTATTGGCCACCTTATTTTTTAATTCTACGAATTGTAATTCTTGTTGTAAAAACTGAATTAATTTTTCTGCCCTAAGTGTACTATTATTTTGTTCTAATAAAGCTTGTTTATCATTTACGTCTACACTTAAATTACTACTTACAAAATTAATTAGAAATAAAGGGCTTTCAATATTTTTTAAAATCATGGCAGCCTCCGATGGAAAATTAGGAGACAACTGAATAATTTGAGTGGCTAAATCTTTTATATTGGATAAGTAGGCTTCGAAATTTTGATTTCCTTTTTCTACTTTATCTTCTACTAATACTTTAACACTGGCTTTGAAAAAAGGATCTTCTGCTTTCATCTCCAATAGTTCAAATCGCTTTTTACCTTGTATAATAATGGTGGTACCTCCGTCTTGCATCTTAATCATTTTAATGATTTTTGCAACAGTACCTATTTGACATAAATCGGCTGGTGTAGGGTCTTCGATATTGCCATCCTTTTGTGAAACCACCCCAATTAATTTATCCTTATTATAAGAAGCCTTCACTGCTTGAATGCTTTTATCTCTTCCTACCGTAATAGGAATAACTACGCCTGGAAACAGGACCGTATTACGCAATGGCAGAATGGGTAATAAAGAATCAATCACCAATTCTGGCTCATTCTCTTCCCCCTGCTCATTAAATGAAAATAAAGGTATAAACTCATTATCTTCTTCCCCCTTAAACAAAAACGTCTTATCCACTCTCTATACAATTTAAATTAAAGTCAAAATGACATAGCACCTTAGTCAAAACCAGGTTTTACTAAGGTATACCCTTATAAGACAATATTGATGCCAAAAACCAATAATTGACTATGGATGTAGAAATGCCTAAAATAAAAAATCCTCCCCAATAGTATTGGGAAGGACCTTCTTGCAAGAAGTTATTTATAAACTTCTGAAATTACTTTGCAACAGCAGCTGTATCAGCTGTAGCAGCAGCAGCAGTGTCAACAGTTGCAGCAGCAGCTGTATCAACAGTTGCAGCAGCAGTGTCAGTTGTTGCTTCTGTAGAAGCACCACCACATGCAGCTAGTGCAGCGATAGCGAAAATTGCGATAACTTTTTTCATTTTTTGGTTTTTTAAGTTTTGTAAAAATACGAAGGCGAAGATAGCCATCCCCTTCAATTATGCCAAATTTTAAGATTAATTTTTTCTTAACACTACTAAACAGCGTAAATTCTACTTTTTCCTGAAATAGACCCTAATAGGCACCCCTGTAAACTTGAAGTTTGCTCTAAGCTGATTTTCAAGGTAGTTACGATAAGGAACCTTAATATCATCCGGGAAATTCGTAAAAAAGGCAAAACTAGGCACCCTTGTAGGTAACTGGGATACGAACTTAATCTTAATAACATGGCCTCTAACAACAGGGGCCTGGTATTTAAGAATAGCCTTCAACATAATATCGTTTAACTTAGAAGTAGGCACTTTACGGTGCTTATTTTCATATACTTCCAATGCAAGTTCAATAGCCTTAAATATGCGGGTCTTTTCTACTGCAGATATAAATAGCACAGGCACATCGGAAAAGGGAGCCAGTTTTTCTTTCACCACTTTCTCATAGTCTCTAGCCGTATTGGTTTCCTTCTCAATTAAATCCCATTTATTAATCAAAACAACGATACCCTTGCCCTTCTTAGATGCAAGGCTAAATATGCTTAAATCTTGGGCTGTAACGCCTTTAGTAGCATCAACCACTAATAAACAAACATCGGCCTCGTCCATGGCCTTAATGGCTCTGATAAT
>SHWX01000047.1 GCA_009693615.1 Chitinophagaceae bacterium
GCACTAGGAATGGCCATTCCTAGCATATTCGCAGTATTGATAGCAGCTTTAATTATAAAATCAATGCCTTTGGATACATTAAGATGGCTAGTACTAATTATTATAGTATATACTTCTGTTTCAATGTTTTGGACGACCATAAAAAACAAATAAAACTTAATTTTATTTTTAGTAAATTTAGTATGCTTAAACCAACGTAAGATGTCTAATTATCCCAGTATATTCAATGATGTGATTGGTCCAGTAATGAGAGGTCCTTCTAGCTCACACTGTGCTGCCTCACTCCGTATTGCTAGAATTTGTCGTGATTTAATGGACGAGCAAATAAAAGACATTGTTATTGAATTTGATCCGCATGGCTCTTTAGCCACTACTCATAAAAGTCAGGGCTCTGATATGGGTTTATTTGGAGGTTTCCTTGGCTGGGAAGCATTTGATGAGCGTTTGCCAGATTCTGAAAAATATTTAGCTACTGCTGGAATAAATTATACTATTACTATTTGCCCCTTAGAAGAAAAGCACCCCAACACTTATAAGATTAGTTTATCTAATGAAAAAGAAACTAAAGTTTTAATTGCAATTTCTACGGGTGGAGGAATGATAGAAGTAATTAATATCGATGGCAATAAAGTTTCTATGGCAGGCGATTATTATGAAACATTAATTTATTGTACTGATGCAAATACTATTATTCAGTATTTAAAATCCACAATCACTTATGATGAAATTATTTTTCATAAAGGAGCTAGTTCTTTTATCGAAATAAAATCGCCAGCTGCTATCTCTGAAACCATATGTAAAGAGATAATGCTAATGCATTCTGTACAATCAATTAAAAGTATAAAGCCGGTGCTGCCTATTATGGCCAGAAAAGGAATGACGGTTCCTTTTATTACTTGCAATGAAATGATGCAATATAATGAGGGCAAAAATAAAGTACTATGGGAATTAGCTATAGACTATGAAAGTGTGCGAGGAAATATTAGCCCTGAAGAAGTGATGGACAAAATGAAATCTATTATTCATATTATGGGTAATGCAATTGAAACAGGATTAAAGGGAACAGCATATAAGGACCGTATTTTAGGAAGTCAATCCCCGCAGTTTAAAAAAAGGTACGATGCAAATGAATTAATAGGAGGTGATGTGCTTAATACAACTATTATGTATGTGTCTGCTATTATGGAAGTAAAAAGTTCCATGGGTGTTATTGTAGCAGCTCCTACAGCAGGCTCTTGTGGTGGTTTGCCAGGCGTTGTGTTTGGAACTGCGCATTGTATTAATAATAATGAAGAAGCTATTATTAAAGCCATGTTATCGGCTGGTCTTATAGGTGTGTTTATTGCAGCGCATGCCACATTTGCTGCAGAAGTGGGAGGCTGTATGGCAGAAACTGGTTCAGGAGCTGGTATGGCAGCAGCAGCCCTTGTAGAAATGAAGGGAGGAACATTAGAGCAATCTATTGCGGCTGCCTCTTTAGCCTTACAAAATTCTTTAGGTATTATTTGCGATCCTATTGGCAATAGAGTAGAAGCGCCTTGTCTTGGTAGAAATGTGATGGCAGCAACCAATGCCATTTCTTGCGCTAATATGGCCTTGTCTAATTACGAGCATCTTATTCCATTAGACGAAGTAATAGACACAATGAAAGCAGTGGGCGATCAAATTCATCATACTTTACGTTGCACGAATTTAGGCGGATTGTCAATTACCAATACAGCCAAAAAAATTGAAGCATTACTGGAAGAGAATCCACCTGTCTTTTATAAAAGTTGTTAATTAAAAAAATGAAAATGAAAATTTCCTTTTACTTCCTATTCGCCCTATTTATTTTATCTAACTCAGTTGGGTATGCTAAAAATAATTATCCCAACACCAATAAAAAAGGCTGGAAAAGTTTATTTGGAAAAAATTTAGAAACTGCTCAATTTGATCCAGCCATTTGGAAAGATTCAAGTGGGGTCTTAACGGCATCAAAGGATTCAGCCATTTGGAGTAAAGACATGTATGATAATTTTATTTTAGATTTAGATTTTCAAAACGCAGATGGAACAAATAGTGGCGTAATAGTACATGCCACAGATATAATAGAATGGATACCACACTCAGTGGAAATACAAATTGCCGATGACTATTCTCCAAGGTGGAGCAAGGCAGCTGCTAGCTGGCAATGCGGCGCCATTTTTGGTCATAAGCCAGCTACCAATAAAAGTTTAAAAAGACCAGGTGAGTGGAATCATTATACTATTACTTGTGTAGATAAAAATATTAAGATAGAGCTAAATGGTACATTAGTCAATGAATGTAATATGGACGATTTTACTTCTAGTAAAATAAATCCAGATGGTACAAAAGTACCGGCTTGGTTGTATAATCCTATGTCTACATTAGGTTTACATGGTTACATAGGGCTGCAAGGCAAGCATGCAGGTGCACCTATTTACTTTAAAAACATAATGATAAAAACACTTTAATAGTCTTTTTAGAATGACACTTTTATTGCTATTATTCGCTGTTATTTTTCTAGTACTACTTATTACAGTAGTTAAACTGCATCCATTTATTTCTTTTTTAATAGTATGTATTATTACGGGCTTAGTAAAAGGTATGGCTGTTACCTCTTTAATGAATTCTATTCAAAAGGGCATTGGTGATGTAGTAGGTTCGCTAATGATTATTTTATGTGTGGGAGCGATGCTAGGAAAACTGATTGCAGATAGTGGCGCTGCGAATAAAATTGCAACTGGTTTAATTCAGTTATTTGGCACAAAATATATTCAGTGGGCCTTAGTGCTCACAGCATTTATTGTAGGCATTCCTTTATTTTATGGAGTAGGCTTTGTATTATTAGTTCCATTAGTCATAACAGTTGCTGCAAGATATAATTTACCTGCAGTGTATTTAGGCCTGCCTACCTTAGCGGCATTATCTGTTACGCATGGTTTCTTGCCACCGCATCCATCTCCTGTTGCTTTGGCAGAACAATTCAATGCGAATATTGGCCTTACACTTTTTTATGGTATCGTCATTGCTATTCCTACTATTATTATTGCGGGTCCCATTTTTTCTGTTACTTTAAAAAAGTATACTGCCAAGCCATTGGCTATTTTTTCAAGTGCAGCTATTTCAGATGAGGGGTCGCCAAGTATGGGCGCTAGTTTAATGGCTGCTTTTTTACCCGTTTTATTAATTGGCTTAGATACTATTATTAGCTTAACGCAAACAGAGAAAAATACTGCCACCCAAATAATACATATTATTGGCGACCCCTCTGTGGCCATGCTTATCTCTTTTTTAATTTCATTATATACATTAGGTATAGCGCAAGGTAAAACCATTAAAAATATGATGGGGCCCATTGGCGATTCGGTGAAAGAAGTATCTAGCATTCTACTCATTATTGCAGGGGCAGGGGCGTTAAAACAAATATTATTAGATACAGGCATGAGCATTGAACTAATAAAGCCATTGACAAATTTATCCTTGCACCCTTTATTTTTAGCCTGGTTCATTGCAGCTATATTAAGAGTAAGTATTGGCTCTGCTACTGTGGCGGGTTTAACCACAGCGGGCATTGTGGCGCCTTTAATTGCTAGTAGTGGAGTGAATCCTTGTTTAATGGTACTTGCCACTGGGGCGGGTAGTGTTTTTTTCTCCCATGTAAATGATCCAGGTTTTTGGATGTTTAAAGAATACTTTAACTTAACGGTCAAAGAAACATTTAAAACTTGGAGCACTATGGAAACGATTGTTTCTGTGGTAGGCTTAGCAGGTGTTTTTATTTTAAACTATTTTATATAACTAAAAAATACAATTATGAGTACTCCCGAAGAAAATTTTGCCAAATTAGGATTGACTTTGCCACCAGCACCAAAACCACTAGGTGTATACAAGCCTTTATTAGTAGATGGTAATCATTGTTTTGTTTCTGGACATGGTCCATTGCAAGAAAATGGTTCACTTATTATTGGAAGAGTGGGCGATAATATAACCATGGAAGAAGGAAAATTAGCTGCAAGGCAAGTAGGCCTTGCTATTGTAGCTACTATTAAAGCAAATTTAGGTTCGCTTGATAAAATCAAAAGAGTTATAAAAGTATTAGGAATGGTAAGCTGCACCAGCGATTTTGAAAAGCATCCTTATATTATTAATGGTTGCAGTGAATTGTTTGCTGCTATTTGGGGACCAGATAATGGGGTGGGTGTAAGAAGTGCGGTAGGTATGGGTTCGCTTCCTGGAAATATTCCAGTGGAAATTGAAGCGATGTTCGAACTAAATTAAAAATAGTATTTATGCATTGGTACGAAATTGATACGATAGAAAAAATAGATTCGCCTTCCTTGATTGTTTATGCGTCAAGAGCCAAAGAGAATATTGATAGTCTTATTAAAATGGTAGGGGGTAATGTAGACCAGTTAAGGCCCCATGTTAAAACCAATAAGATTGCCGAAGTATGTCAAATGATGATGGATGAAGGCATTCGTAATTACAAGTGTGCCACTATTGCAGAAGCAGAAATGTTGGGCCTATTGAAAGCACATAATGTATTAATTGCACACCAGTTAGTGGGCCCTAAATTAAATAGGCTCGTTACCCTTATTAAAACTTTCCCTGGAACAAAATTTTCCTGCTTAATTGATAATATTGAAACAGCGACTTCGGTTTCAAAAATACTTGGAGAAGCAGGTTTGAAAATAGATGTTTACATGGATGTAAATATTGGTATGAACCGTTCTGGTATTATTACGGATAAAGCCATTATATTATATAAAGCAGCTGCAGCTCTTTCTAATATTAAAATCATAGGATTGCATTGTTACGATGGGCATATTAGAGAAACCAATATAAGTAGTAGAAATGCGCAAGCCGATGCTGCATTTGAAAATGCAGACCAGCTTAGAAAAAATATCGAAGCCACTACTTCAAGTAAATTAGAACTTATTGTAGCAGGCTCTTGTTCTTTTTCAGCGCATATTAAAAGAAAGGATATTCAAGTAAGTCCAGGTACTTTTGTTTTTTGGGATTGGGGCTATAAAAATTTATTTCCCGATTTACCTTTTGAATTTGCAGCATTGGTTGTTACAAGAATTATTTCCATTATTGATGAGTATACGCTTTGTACCGATTTAGGTCATAAAGCAGTGGCAGCAGAAAATCCCATGCCAAGGGTACATTTTTTAAATACACCTGATGCCGAACCGGTGGGTCAAAGCGAGGAACATTTAGTGGTAAAAGTACAAGACGCTTCAAAGTATAAAGTAGGAGATGTTTGGTATGGAGTGCCTGTGCATATATGCCCTACTGTGGCTTTATATGATAACGCTCTTATTGTAAATAATAATAAAGTAGTGGACCAGTGGGAAGTAGTAGCCAGAAAAAGAAAAATTACTATTTAATATATAATAGTATTCCAAGATGTTTATAATAGATGCTCATTTAGATTTAGCCATGAATGCCGTGGAATGGGAACGCGATTTAAGAAAATCGGTTCCTGCATTAAGGCAATTAGAAAAAGGCATGACTGATAAACCGGATAGAGCCAATGGTACTGTTTCGCTTCCACAACTTAGACAAGGAAATATTGGATTTGTAGTAGCCACTCAAATTGCAAGGGTAGAAACACCCGGCACTGGTATAAAGGGATGGCAAACTGCAGAACAAGCCTGGGCGCATACACAAGTTCAATTAGCATGGTACCATGCTATGGAAGCTGAAGGAGAAATGGTACAAATAAAAAATTTGCAAGCATTAGACGCGCATATATTATTATGGAATAATGGTTTACCCAATGATAAAAAACCAATTGGTTTTATTCTTAGTTTAGAAGGCGCCGATTCCTTGGTAAATATTGACTACTTACATACAGCATATAATTATGGACTGCGTGCAGTAGGACCTGCGCATTATGGTCCTGGCAGGTATGCACATGGAACCAATGCAACAAGTAAATTAAATGAAAAGGGCAAGGCTTTAATTAAAGAGATGGACTCTTTAAATATGATTTTAGATGTCACGCATTTATGTGATGAAGCGTTTTGGGAAGCACTTGAAATATTTAATGGCACCATTTGGGCAAGTCATCATAATTGTAGGTCACTAGTGAATCATAACCGACAACTAAGTGATGATATGATTAAAGCGCTTATTGAAAAAAATGCTGTCATAGGTGCGGCATTTGATGCATGGATGATTGTACCCAATTGGGAAAGAGGAATTTCAACGCCAGTAAGTACTAATTGTAATATTGAAAAATTATTCGATCATATGGATCATATTTGTTCTTTAGCTGGAAATACAAATCATATTGGCATTGGCACCGATTTAGATGGCGCCTTTGGTAAAGAACAATGCCCTTATGATATTGAGACTATTGCCGATTTACAAAAAATTCCCAAACTACTTTTGAAGCGTGGTTATTCGCAGCAGGATTGTCAAAAAATCATGCATGGCAATTGGCTTGGCTTATTGAAAAAAGCAGTCTAGCATAATTGATTCTAGCCTATATTATATAAATAAAATATAATGTATAATTAATACATTTATAAGTGTTAAGTTGTTCATATATAGATTTATTTACAATTTTTAAAGATTTCTTAACTATTCCTTAACATTGGTAGAATTTTTTCGTAGCTTTCTAGCTAAGAAATTAAAATTTAAGCAAATGAAGAAAATTCTATCCTCGCTCTTCTTAGCTGTTTTATGCAGTTTGATTACAGCAAATGCCCAAGTTCGTTCAGTAACCGGTTCGGTGAAAGATGAAAAAGGCGTAGTTGTTTCTTATGCAACAGTTAAAGTAAAGGGTCAAGCCTCAGCTGTAGTGGCTGATGAACAAGGTAACTTCAAAATTAATGCTGCTGCAAACCAAACTTTGCAAGTAAGTGCCACTGGTTTCGCTTCTACAGAAGTGAGAGCAACTGCTACTACATTAAGCATTACTTTGAATCGTCAAGCAGATGAACTAGAAGACGTAGTTGTTACCGCACAAGGTATCCGTAAGAAATCAAAAGAAATCGGGTATTCTTATGCTAAGGTTTCAAGTGAAGAAATTACAGTAGGTCGCTCACCTCAGTTAACACAAGCCCTTGCGGGTAAGGTTTCTGGTTTAGCTGTCTATACTGTGAATAACAGCGTTGACCCTGCAGTTAAAGTGGTTTTACGTGGTTATCGTTCATTAACAGGAAACAACGAAGCCTTAGTAGTTATTGATGGGATGCAAACTACCGCAACTGCTTTAGCACTTATCAATCCTATTGATGTTGATAACGTGTCTATCCTTAAGGGTGGTCAAGCAGCAACATTGTATGGTTCTGCGGGTGTAAACGGTGCTTTAGTTATTACCACTAAACAAGGTGCTAAAGGAAAATTAAAAGTTGCTTACTCAAACACGACCAACTTAGAACAAGTAAGTTTCTTGCCTGACTTTCAAAATAAATATGGTTCTGGTTCTCAGTACTATCCTCTTTCATTTGGCCAAGCTGGTTATGATCCTAGTGCATTAAGCCGTGCGAAGCAAAACTGGCGTTCTTATGAAAACCAACAATATGGTGATGCTTATGATGGAAGTAGACGTATTGCTGGCCGTATGTTAGAAGATGGATCTGCTCTAATCATTCCTTATGCAGACGTTCCAAACGTTCGTAGAAATAGCTTCGATATGGGTATCTCTCAAAATCACCAAGCTAGTTTCCAAGGTGGTGACGAAACATCTAGCTTTTATTTATCAGTAGAGAATAATAAAATCAATGGTATTATTCCTGGCGATTTAAGTGATAGAACGGGTGTTCGTGTTAAATCAACTAAGGAGTATGGTAAAGTATCTACCAGCTTCAACGCTGCATTAACACAAGCCTATTTTGACAGAACAAATTCAGATTTCCAAAACGATATCATCAACACTGCTTCTTGGGTAGATTTAACTACCATGAGAAACTGGAGAACAAATCCTTTTGCGAATCCGAATGGTTATTATAATGACTATTATAATAACCCTTATTTTAACAAAGATATTCAGCGTGCAAAATATAAAGATGCCAACATCTCTGGAAACTTCGATATCACTTATCGTGCGCTTCCTTGGTTGCAACTTTATAACAGATTAGGTATTATGAATAACTCTCGTACTGGTAAAAACACTACTGAGAAGTTTAACTATACCGACTGGGCTAAGTATGATGCAGACATTCCTGCACCATGGGTGAGTTATGATGACTATCCTGGTATCTACCGTGCTATCAGTGATATCTTAGGTGCTGTATCTGATTATTCTTCTACTGAGAATGTCGTAAACAATGAATTCCAAGCGCGTATTCAAAAAGATATCGCTAATGTTCAAAACAAATTGACTTTAGGTTATAGCATATACCAACGCTATACAAAATCAATCAACGTTTCTTCAAGTTCAATTGTAGTACCTGATGTTTACAACGTATCTAACAGACAAGGTAACTTAGGAGGTGGTGAATCAAATACTACAGAACGTAGGTTTGGTTACTACGCCGATATGAACACGAATTTGAAAAATATGGAGTGGTTAAACTTAAACCTTACTGCTCGTTATGATGCAACATCTCGTTTCTTCAAACAAACAAGAGCCGCAGATCAATATTCTTATTTGTATTATGGAGCTGCCTTAGCTTTTGTTGTAACAGACGCCTTTCCTGGTTTAAAGAGTAATACTTTGAGCTATGCTAAATTGCGTACTTCATATAACAAAAACGGTAATGACAATATTCCTTTATATGGTTTAGATCTTTCTTACAGTAATGGTGCGAATTTCCCTTATGGAAATAACGTAGGTTTATCAGTAGGGAATACTTTACCTGATGCCGATTTAAAACCAGAGTTTGTTACCTCTATGGAAATAGGTGCCGAGTTAAGTATGTTTAAAAACAGAGTAAACTTAGACGTTTCTTTGTTCAAGCAAAATTCAATTGGTCAAGTAATAACAGTAAAAGTACCTAATTCAACAGGTTTCTCTAACTTGTTAATTAACGTAGGTCAAGTGGACAACTGGGGTTATGAAGCAGACTTAAAAGTGCAATTATTACGCGATACTAAAATTAAATGGGATGTGAATGTTAGATATTCATACAACGACAACAAAGTGGTTGATTTATTCCCAGGTATTACTCAATTCGTTTATGGCGGATACTCTTACGCTACTTCAAACATTATCAAAGGAGAACGTTTCCCAATACTTAAAACCACCGGTTATTATTATTCAAAGGATGGTTCTGGTATGAGAAGAGTAAGTCCTACAACTGGTTACCCAGTTCAAAATACTACTCTAGAAGCACGTGGTGGTACATTACCTCGTGATATGGTGGGATTAGGTTCTACTTTCACTTACAATGATTTCCGTTTAGCATTTAACTTTGAATACCGTGGTGGCGGCAACGTAATGTATGCTGACCTTGGTCGTCAAATGACCTTCACAGGTTCTGGTGCTTGGACTTCTGATAGAACAGATCAAATCTTCCAAAATTCTTATTTTATAGATCCAGTATCTGGAAAAGATATTCCTAATACAACGATTAAAGTTCGTGAACCAGAGTATGCACTTTGGGTAAACAACTACCGTTTGATTGCGGAGAACTTCGTTACACCAGCCTGGTTTATTAAATTAAGAGATGTAAACTTATCGTATACACTACCTAGCGCAATGGTTAAGAAAACAAAAGTTTTCAGTGCAGCTAACGTAGCATTATACGGTAGAAATTTATTCACCATTATTGACAGCAAAAACCAATTTACTGACCCAGAGTTCAGTTATACGGCAGGAAACGGTTCAGGTATTTCTAATACCTTGCAAACGCCTCCAGTTCGTCAATTTGGTATTAATGTAAATTTTGTTTTTTAATAACCACACACAAAACAATAGATATGAAACTAAATAAATTATATATCGCCGCGTTTTTGGTACTTGTGGGAACAGGTTGTAAAAAAGACTATCTCGATGTCAATACCAACCCCAACTCACTTCCAACCGCAACACCTGCATACGTATTAGCGAATGCATTAAACATTTCTGCTTCTAGCATGACGAGTCCTAATGAAGTAGGTATGTTCTGGTCTGGTCATTGGACTCAATCCAATGGTTATATCATTAGTACTACTTTATTCTCTTATGCCTTTACCAATGCTGACTTTAACTATTGGGATGGAACTTATGATAATCTTTACGATTATCAGTATGTAATTGACAATGCTACCAAGTATAGTCAAGAATATTTAAAAGGTCCGGCTAAAGTAATGAAGGCCTTTAATTATCAAAAATTGGTTGACTTATATGGTAATATCCCCTATACTGAAGCCTTAAAAGGTGTAGGAAATTTAGCACCTAAATTTGATGATCAAAAAGCGGTTTACGAAGGCTTAATTGTTTTATTAGATAATGCTATCAAGGACTTAAAAGCAAATCCTTTTGCAAGCACTTATTCAGGTTCTGATATCGTTTTCAAAGGAAGCAATTCAAGTTGGATAAAATTCGCGAACTCTTTGAAATTGCGTATTTTAATGCGTCAAGCAAGAGTAAGTGGAAGAGACGCTTATATTACTGCTGAGATTAACAAAATCGTTACTGAAGGTTCTGGTTTTATTACTGGAGCTGAAGTAGGTTCAAACCCTGGTTATGTTGCTTCTGCTGGTCAAATCAACCCTATCTATAATACCTACGGTTATAATGAAACAGGTGCTAGAGTTGGTAATAATAACTGGCCAAGAATTACCGATTTCATGGTAAAGGAATTGATTAAAAATTCAGATACTTTCCGCTTAAAGCGTTTTGCTTATGCGCCAGGTAACGAAGATTTAGCGAATCCAGGGGTGAGTGCTAAGCCTGAAATTGCTGCTAATTATATTGGTATACCTTTCGGTTCAAGTTCTGGATATTTACCTGGAGCAAGTTCTGCAGTAGGTCCTGTCTTATTAATAAGAGGTCAATACAACAGACCTATCGTTATTATGACTGCTGCTGAAGTTCAATTTAACTTAGCTGAAGCGAAGCAACGTTATGGCTCTTCTGTAAACTTAACAGGAACAGCTCAGTCCTATTATGAAGAAGGGGTAAAACAAAACTTCCGCGCTATTGGAGCTAGCACATCAAATGTGACTGCTTTAGTAACCAATGGTATGCAAGATTGTGATTTTACTGCCTCTACTAATAAATTAAATACGATTGCTTACCAAAAATGGTTAGCATTAGGTTATTTCAATGGATTAGAAGCATGGTCTGAGTATCGTAAGAATAACTATCCAGTTACTCCTAACTCTAAAAACTATGTAGGTACATCTCGTCCATTACGTTTATGGTATCCAGGAACTGAATTAGGCTCTAATGGTGCTAACTTAAATGCACAAGGAACAATCGATCCTTTAGCTACACGTATTTTCTGGGATATTGACTAATAGTTAGTCAACTTACTAGATAAGAAATAAAAACCCTCTGCCGAGCAATTGGTAGAGGGTTTTTTTATGGAGTCAATTTTTATTATGATACTACTTCTCCTTCCAATACTAATTCGGTTACTGCTTTCTCTCCTGCGAATTTAACAGAGACTCTTTTTTTAAATGAACCTTCAAAAGGTGCTGTATAGGTTACTTTAATACTGCCTTTC
>SHWX01000048.1 GCA_009693615.1 Chitinophagaceae bacterium
CACTGAATCTGTTTAATAGAGAAGATAATATCATGATTGCTTATTTGAACTACGAATTTCGCAAATAAATCGCAAACAGACGTAAGTTTTAGACCTTGAATGCCCATAAATTATTCCCTTTCTATTAACATCTATTTGGCAGCTTCAAGTAAGGAGGCAAAATTAGGTAGAAAGGCTTTTTTGCGTTCTAGCTCGTAGTTGTAAATTAACTGGCCTAAGTTTTTATAAAAAGGGTAGCCCACTGAATCATAATCGTACATACTATCGTTTATAATGCCATCGCTATTGCAATAGATAACAGCACTTAACATAAACTCAATCTTCTTTTCAGGATCCATGATATAGGCAATGTCTAATAAGAACCCGTAAGCGTCACCTACTTTATTAAATATTTTCAAATTACTTGGGAAGGGGCCTTTCTCAGAACCTGTGTATAAAAACTTACAATAGTTTGGCCAAAAATTAACGCTGTCATAAGTGGGATATTGTGACTGCGTGGGTAGGGTATGCATGTAGTGTAGTAAAAACTTTCTATCCTCGGTGGTTAAATTAAATCTTTGAGAAGGGGGCGTTTGATCAAAGAACAAAACCGATTTTAAAATATGGGTAAGGTCGCTAAGATAAATTCTATTTTTTTCCGAAAAATTTAAAGGGCCTTTGATGAGTGAATCTTGATTGTTTAAATAGCCATTGCCTATAAAGGCATTGTAATAAGGAAGGCTGTCTTTATTAAATGCAGCAGGCTGATGATAAATTATTTTTCCTTGCTCATTATAAAAGTCAATGGCTTGAGTGCTTCGATTTTCTTTGGCAGTCCTACCTAACTCTAATCGGTTTCTAATATAAACATCTTTATACCCTTTATTAGCTAATTGATCGTGTACTGTATGTGGTGTGACAAATTCAAATAACCTGTTGGCTGCATTGTTATCACTTACTAAAAATATTTCTTTAACAGCCTGTTCAATATTTTGTGCGCCATTAATTGAGTAGGGGTTATTATAAATGGGCTCTTGTCTATCTGCTACACTATCGTAAACCATGAGTGTAGACTTTGTAAGTCCCTTAATTTTTAAATTATTTATTTTTTCTAGTGCTAAAAAAGCTAGGGGCATTTTAACAGTACTGGCCGGATAAAAATATTCTTTAGGATTAAGCCTGTAGCTATACTCTTTAAAATGGGGGACATTGTTTTTATCTCTATTGATTTGAGTATATAAAATTTGAAGACGGTATTCGTTAGGGCTGGCTAAAATTTTACCAAATTGCGCTGGTTTTTGTTGCATTAATTTTTCAAGCAAATTGGCATCAGATTGTGCTATAGCACTAATTGCCATTAGAAGTAGCCCGGCTAATACGCTCGTAAATTTCATATTCAAATGTAAAGAATCTGAATTGAATTAGTCCATCTCTACTAAAGAATAATCTTGTATCACATTGTATAATGTGCCTCTTTCTACAGGGTTTCTATGGGCTTGCTTAATTAAGCGTACCAATTCTTCTGTAGTCATGACGGGTGTTTGCTCTTCGCTACCTGCCATGGAATATATTTTTGTGGTATCGTCAATAGTGCCGTCGATATCATTTACACCATAGCTTAAAGTAAGTTGTGCTATTTCACGACCCAACATTGGCCAGTAGGCTTTCACATGCGGGAAATTATCTAAGTATAAACGGGAGATAGCATACATTTTTAAATCATTGGCCATGGTAGACTCTGGAACATCATGCATGTCATTGTCCTTATTTCTAAATTTCAATGGAATGAAAGTATTGAATCCCTTGGTTTCATCTTGCAGTTGTCTTAACCTTTCCATATGATCAATGCGGTGTTCTGCTTTTTCAATATGACCATATAATAAAGTAGCATTACTATGCATACCTAAATTATGTGCAGTTCTATGAATATGCAACCATTCGTCGCCAGTGGCCTTGTCGGCACAAATAATATTTCTAATGTCTGGATGGAAAATTTCAGCGCCTCCACCTGGTAAAGAATCAAGACCTGCTTCCTGCGCTCGTTTCATACCTTCTTCGGTACTTAAATTTGCTTTACGGAACATGTAATCCAATTCAACAGGGGTGAAGCCTTTAATATGTAATTCTGGACGATGTGCTTTAATTGCTTTTAATAAACTAATAAAAAACTCTAAAGTTAATTTAGGATGCACACCACCTACAATATGCACTTCAGTGACTGGTTTGCTATCATAAGATTTTACAATGTCCATCATTTGATCGATGGTTAGTTCCCAGCCTTCTTCTTTATGTGCATATAATTTTGAGTAAGAACAAAACTTGCAAGAGAAAACGCAAACATTGGTAGGTTCAATATGAAAGTTCTTATTGAAGTAAGTAGTATCGCCGTGTAAAGATTCTCTTTTCCAATTCGCTAATGCTCCAACATAAGGCAGTGATGCTTTTTCAAATAAATAAACGCCCTCATCAAAACTAATGCGTTCGTTATGAATAACTTTGTTTCCTATTTTTTGTAAGAGATTGTCTTTTTCTGAAGCAATAATGATTTCGATATTAGCTGTACCCATAGTCCACATATTTAGACTGCAAAGCTACCAATTATCTGAATAATTATGCTGTTAAAATGAACTAATAAAAATCATATTATTTTTATCGTTAACCTATTAAAATACCTGCAATGCTTGCAGATAAATAGGAGGCAAGGGTACCGCAAAGAAGTGCTTTCAAACCTAGCTCAGCTAAGTCCTTACGACGGTTAGGAGCCATTTCGCTAATACCACCAATAAGCATACCTACGCTACTAAAATTAGCAAAGCCGCAAATAGCAATACTTACAATAAGCAAGCCTTTCTCTGTAACAATAGGAACCACTTTACTGGTTAAACTTTTAAAAGCCACAAATTCATTGATGGTTAATTTTTGTCCAAGTAAGGTAGCTGCGTTTTGAATATCGGCAGTAGGAATACCCATGGCCCAAGCCATTGGATAAAATAATTTACCAAATAAAAAGTTCAAGCTTAAATGTAAGTTCGGGTTAAATAAATGTCCAATAGAAAGCATACACCAGTCAATCATGGCAATTAAAGCAATAAAACCAATTAACATGGCAATAACGTTCATGGCTAATTTAAAACCATCACCTGCACCATGTGTAATAGCATCAATGGTATTGCTGTATTGACTTTTCACTTCTAGTGTAACCTTTCCCATAGTTTGAGAAACTTCTGTTTCAGGGAAAACAATTTTAGCTATTACAAGTGCTCCAGGTGCTGCCATTAAACTAGCGGTAATTAATTTAGGGGCTAAATCCATACCTGCTTGTGCGCCCATGTTTGCATACACAATTAATATACCTCCTGCAATACATGCCAAGCTTCCGCTCATACTAGCTAGTATTTCACTTTTAGTCATTGTCGCTAAATAAGGACGAATCATAATTTGCGCTTCTACTTGTCCTACAAAGGCGCTGGCCACATTACTTAATGCTTCTGCACCACTTACACGCATAATAAAATTCATGGCCTTGGCTACCACGGCTACAATTCTTTGCATAATACCAAAATGATAAAATAAGGCAACTAGTACGCATACTAATATTATAGTAGCTGTTACATTAAAGGCAAAGACAAAACCTCCGTTGGCAAAATCGGCAACACCAGTTGGGGTAGTTGCGGCCACACCACTATATACGAATGCTGCACCTGCGCGCGCAAACTGTTCAATTTTGCCCATGCCTCTTCCTAATAATTGGAAAAAGCTGGTCACTGCTGGAATTTTCAAAATTAGAAAGCCAATGGTTAATTGAAGTAGTAAACCACTTCCCACCAATCGGTAATTGATATTCTTCTTGTTATTGGAGAATAGAAATGCAATCATTAAAATAATCACAATACCAATAAGGCCTTGAAATCTTTCCATAGTGTTCAATTGAAGTAGGAAGATAAAAAAAAATAGGCAAACTAGGCCTATTTTTTAAAATCGTTCAATGTTCAATGTAACTACAAATGTGATTGTATTTTCTTGTCTAATACCGACTTAGGTACTGCACCAATTTGTTTGTCTACTACTTGACCACCTTTTACGAATAAGATAGCTGGGATGGAAGTAATACCAAAGTTCATGCTTAATGTAGGATTCACATCCACATTCACTTTTCCGATATTTACTTTACCTGCATATTCAGTAGCTAGTTCTTCAATAACTGGCCCAATAGCTCTGCAAGGACCACACCATTCTGCCCAAAAATCAATTACTGTTAATTTGTCGCTTTCCATAACGGTGGTCTGAAAATTAGCGTCTGTAAATTCTAAACTCATATTTATATTTTTATATTGTTAGGTTTCTGTTTATTTCTATTAAAGTCAACTCTTATAAATTCGTTCTTCTCTTCTTATTCTACTATGTTCAAAATTAGTTCCAAACTTTAATAACTGCCTATTTGACTTTTCCACTTTATCTGCTAGGCATTGGGGACAAATTCTATGGCAGAGAATCGGACTAGGTGTCGCGGAGCTAGGAGCTAAGTGACTAACTATGTGACCAGATTCACTTGTACATTCAATGCAGGGTTGCTGTCTAAGAACTGCACAAGGTCGTCGTTCATAAGAAAGCCCTTTTCAATAGTGAGTAAACTAGCTACTAGCTGATCCTTGGGTTCGACAAAGCTTATTTTAAAAGAAGACTTACCTGGGTTCTGTTTTAAGTTCTTTTCAAAGAATTGAATCATTTCTTTGTTTAAATGACTAGGGTGGAGGCTAATTTCAATAGACCTAGTTTGTACTTGTTTCACTGTCTCCAATAATGACATCGTAACAATTTTAAATTCAAACTGATTCGATTGATTGTACCTCGTTCTAAAAGAACCATTGATAAATATTTTTTGCCCTACTTCTAAATAGTTCTGAAACTTGACATAGTCCTCACTCCATAATAAGAAATCGGTTTTACCAGCAAAGTCTTCTATGACGAAAGAACCAAAGTTCTTGCCGGTTTTAGTAACACGGTGTTGTACATCGGTAATTAAGCCAGCTAATTTAAACGCGCGTCCTAAATTATTAGGATATAAAGCAAGATTATCTTTTACTTCATTAAAGGCATTAATAGGGGTGAACTGGTAGTGACGCATTTCAAAACCATAATGGTCAAGTGGGTGGCCACTCATAAACATACCCGTAATATCTTTCTCGTGTTCTAATTTTTCAGTTAAAGTCCACTCTTCACAAACAGGTATTTTAGGAACGGGTACTTGCATAGCAGAAGGAAGGTCGCCAAATAAAGTATTGGTAGTACCTGCAGTCATTGACTGAAGTGCCTGCGCATAGCCAATTAATTTTTCTAATCCTGAAATTCTATCTCCATCGGCAATGGTAAAATATTGTGCACGGTGGTATTCAGGGAAACAGTCAAAGGTTCCGGAGTAAGCTAAACTTTCCAACGATTTTTTATTCACTGCACGAGACAATACTCTTTTCATAAAATCAACCATGTCTGTAAAAAATCCGGCCTTTGCTCTTTCTGTAATAATGGCTTCAATAGCTGCATCGCCCACGCCTTTTAAGCCACCAAGTCCAAATCTAATTTCTCCTTTCTTATTCACTGAAAAACCTTTCAAAGATTCATTCACATCTGGACCCAATACTTTTATCTCCATTCTTTTACACTCTTCCATGAAAAAAGTAATCTTGTCAATACTACCTGCATGGTTTAAAACAGCCGACATATATTCTCCAGGGTAATTCGCTTTTAAATATGCAGTTTGATAAGCTAAGTAAGCATAGCAAGTAGAATGCGATTTATTAAAGGCATATTGTGCAAAGGCTTCCCAGTCTGTCCACACTTTTTCTAATACATTTTCAGGATGACCATTTTTTACAGCGCCCGACACAAACTGCGCTTTCATTTTATCCAATACCGATTTTTGTTTTTTACCCATGGCCTTTCTAAGTACATCGGCATCGCCCTTGGAAAAGCCCGCTATTTTTTGACTCAGTAACATTACCTGTTCTTGATACACCGTAATACCATAAGTATCGGAAAGTATTTCTTCCATCACAGGTAAGTCATACTTAATTAATTCACGACCATGTTTACGCTCAATGAAATTAGGTATATAGGCCATTGGACCTGGACGGTACAAGGCGTTCATGGCAATTAAGTCGGCAAATTTATCGGGCTTTAAATCGCGTAAATGTTTTTGCATGCCCACACTTTCAAATTGGAAAGTGGCATTGGTTTCACCTCTTTGATATAAATTAAAAGTTTTAGCGTCGTCTAGTAGTATTAAATCTAAATCAATGGTAATGCCATGATTTTGTTTAATTAATTCAAGTGCCGTTTTTAAAATGGAAAGTGTTTTTAATCCCAAGAAGTCCATTTTAAGTACACCAGCTTCTTCAATAACCGATCCTTCAATTTGTGTTACCCATAAACTAGAATCCTTGGCAGTAGCCACCGGCATAATTTCAGTTAAATCGCTAGGGGCAATAATAATGCCTGCGGCATGTATGCCTGTATTACGAATAGATCCTTCTAAACGCTCTGCTTCATGTAAAACAGCAGCGCGTAAATCATTGCCTTTATATATTTCTCGTAATTTTTTTATATTGTCAATATCTTCTGGTTGGTATCCTTCTCTTTCCGCCAAAGATTTTTCACCCTCTTTCACTGTAAGCGGTGCATGTAAACATCTGTTTAATTCTGTACCTGGTTTATCGGGAACTAGTTTAGCAAGTAAATTAGATTCAGATAAAGGCAAGTCCATTACACGGGCTACATCCTTGATACTACTTTTTGCAGCCATGGTACCATAGGTCACAATTTGTGCTACTTGTTCCTTGCCATATTTATCTACTACATAGTCAATTACTTTTTGACGGCCCTCGTCATCGAAGTCCGTATCAATATCAGGCATGCTCTTACGATCGGGATTTAAGAAACGCTCAAATAGTAATTGATATTTAATGGGATCAATATTGGTAATACCTATACAATAAGCCACCACAGAGCCTGCGGCAGATCCTCTGCCTGGCCCTACAAACACACCCATGTTTCTGCCTGCTTGTATAAAATCACTTACAATTAAAAAGTAACCTGCAAAACCCATGGTGCGAATAGTGAATAATTCAAAATCTATTCGCTCTTGTAATTCAGTCGTTATTTCAGGATATCTTTTATGTGCACCTTCCCAGGTGATATGTTTTAATAATTCCCACTGATTCATATTTGCTTCCTTATGAATTTGGAATTCCTTTGGAATAGGGAAGGCGGGAAGTAAAATATCTTTTTTTAAATTCAGTACATCTACTTTATCTACAATGGCATTGGTATTGTCAATGGACTCAGGTAGATCGCTAAATAGCGCTTTCATTTGTTCCTGGGTCTTAAAATAAAATTCGTTATTCGGAAATTTGAATCTTCTATTTTTTATTTGTAACTCATCGTTTACAAAATCATCGAAACCCGGAGTGGCTTGTTTCTCTCCAGTATTAATACATAATAATATATCGTGCGCATTGGCATCGTCTTCATTAATATAGTGACTATCGTTGGTGGCAATAACAGGCACTTTAAATTTCTTAGCAAATTTTAAAAGTTGCGCATTAATAATTGCTTGCTCAGGAATTTGATGTCTTTGAATTTCGATATAATAATCTTCTCCAAAAATATCTAACCACCATTTAAATTCTTTTTCAGCAGTGGCTTCATCCTGTTTTAAAATAGTTTGAGGAACGTAAGCGCCAATACAACAAGTAGTGGCAATTAAACCTTCATGGTATTTTAAAATTAATTCTTTATCAATACGAGGGTACTTACTATACATTCCTTCAATAAAACCAAGTGAAGTAAGCTTAATTAAGTTCTGATAACCCACTGCGTTTTTAGCAAGTAATACTTGGTGGAAGCGTTGGTCTTTGGCGTCTTTAGTAAATTGTTTGGCATGTCTGTCTTTCACCACATAAAACTCACAACCCACAATGGGTTTTACCACAGGGGCTAAAATATCTTTACCTTCTTTATCCTTCCCAATAACCTTTGTTTTTTTCCAAGCCTGACTTACGAATTTAAAGGCCCCAAACATGTTTCCGTGATCGGTAATGGCTAAAGCCGGCATGTTATCATCCATGGCTTTATTATATAAGCCCTCAATGGAGGCAGCCCCATCTAATAATGAGTATTGTGTATGTACGTGTAAATGGGAAAAGCTAGGCATTCTGATATTGGGCTAAGGCTACAAATATCGTTAAAAACCAATGGCAAAACGGCCTTAATTTTCCACAAAAATGGGTTAAAAATGGGGTAATTATTCCTTTTTAGCTTGACTTAACTTAACTTGCCTTCGATGTTAAAAAATAAGATATATCTATATATATGTATGGCGCTAGTAGCTAGCAGTTTAGTAAGCTGTAGTTCTTTAAAGTCTATTTCATCTAATGTGCAAGCAAAGGCGCAAAAAATTACCGCAAAGAAGCCAAGGCCAGTTGAAATTAATAAAGGCAATACAGCGGGTGGGGAAATTGAATTTTTAACCAATATATCGGTAACGCCAGGTAAGATTTATATTAAAAATGAATCTGATGGACTTAGTGCAGAACCAGTCACAACTAGTGCCACTAATTATGAAAAAATGCCTTCTAATTTATCGGAGGTAGAAAAATTAAATTGGTTGCAATTAAAGTATTCTATTAAAATGGATATTGCCGTGGAGTCAATTGTGAATATTCCACTACTTCAAAAAATAGATGAGTGGTGGGGCACACCTTATAGTTTAGGGGGTAGTACAAAAAATGGAGTAGACTGTTCTTATTTTACATTGGATGTAATGAAGGATATTTATAGTGTGAATTTAAAACGCACGGCTGCTGAACAATATGAGCAGAGTTCTAAAATTGAATGGAACGATTTAAAAGAAGGTGATTTGATTTTCTTCAAAGCCGATGGCAGAAGAAATATTTCACATGTAGGTATTTATTTAGCTAATAATAAATTTGCACATGCTTCTACAAGCCAAGGAGTAACTATTAGTGACTTGTCTGACCCTTACTGGCAAAGAAGATTATATAGTTTAGGCAGGGTAGCTGCGCAGAACTAATCACTTGTTTTGTTTATCATTTCACACATCTTCTACTCATCATCTTTCTTTAATTTACTAGCAAAAACTTTTTCAAATTTTTCTAGCTTAGGCCCAATTACATAACGGCAATAACCTTGACTTGCATTGTTATTGTAATAATTTTGATGATAGCTTTCTGCAGAATAAAATTTTGAGAAGGCTGTAATTTCAGTAATGATTGGTTTCTCCCAAGCTTTCGCAGCAGTTAATTCGGCTTTATACTTTTCAGCTACTTCTTTTTGGTGATCGTTATGAAAAAATATAACGCTTCTATATTGAGGGCCTACATCATTGCCTTGTTGATTCGGTGTGGTAGGGTCATGTGTTTTCCAATACACAGCTAAAATATCGTCTAAACTAATTTTAGTAGTATCAAATGCAATTTGACATACTTCGGCATGGCCCGTATTTTTATCACAAACTTGTTCGTAAGTAGGATTGTCTACAAAGCCGCCGCTATAACCGCTGGTTACTTTAACAACGCCTTCTAATCTTTGATAAATGGCTTCGGTACACCAGAAGCAGCCAGAGCCTAGGGTAATGGTTTCAGTATGGGTCATATCTATTTTTTTAGATTTTTTTTGTTTAGCCGGTTGTGCACAGGCCGATAAGCAAATAAAGGATAGTAATAGTAAAGAAGCTTTATTTATTAGTTTCATAATTTAGGGCTTGTCTTTTGTTAATGGGCAAACGGGTTTTTATCCAGTTCTAAATTATAACAAAAATAGCTTCCATTTGTTCTCATTTAGTTAATGTTTATTTAAGTAATTTCGTGCACTATTTAGAACCTATGCACGTATACCCGGAAAATGCCCTTTCTCAATTAGAATTTGATAAAATAACTACTATTTTATTAAACTATTGTCAAACCAATATGGGGGTAGAGCAGGTGAATGAAATGCGCATTCATACCCATCAAAAATATATTGAAGAAGCCCTTAGACAAACCGAGGAGTTTAAGTTCATCAAACTAGCGAACCAGTATTTCCCTACCGACTTTATTTTAGATATTAGAAAAGATTTAAAATTACTAGGCATACCTGGTGCGCAGTTAACTGGCGAGCAGTGGTTGCTTGTAAGAAAATTAAGCGATCATATTCAACAAGTATTTAAATGGTTCGATTCCGAAAGGCAAATGGCTTATTCCAATTTGTATGAAGTGGTGAAGTCGTCTTATTATGAAAAGGCCATTATTGAGTGTATTGATTTAATTATTGACGATAGAGGTTCTGTAAAAGATAAAGCTTCTGAAGATTTATCTAAAATAAGGACGCAGTTATTTAAAAAAAGACAAGAGCTGCGCCGCATTTTTGAAAAAGTAGTGCAACGATTAGCCAAGTCGGGTTATACCGCTGACATAGATGAAAGCTTTAGCAATGGCCGTAGAGTGGTGGCCGTTTTTTCTGAATATAAAAGACAGGTAAAAGGTTTTTTACATGGAGAGAGTGATAGTCGTAAAACAGCATTTATAGAACCGGAGGAAACTATTGAACTGAATAATGAATTATACGGCTTAGAGCAAGATGAATTAAAAGAAGTACAAAAAATATTAAGAGCCTTAACAGCGCAGTTATCACCTTATTCAAGTTTACTACTTAGTTATGCGCAAATTATTGGCAGTTTTGATTTTATAAGAGCCAAGGCATTACTTGCTATTGATATGAATGCGAATAGGCCCATGGTACATAATAAAGCCATTACGCATTTAATTGAGGCTTATCATCCATTACTATACATATATAATAAAGCGTCGGGTAAGAAAACCATTCCCGTTAATTTAGAAATAGATGATGAGGCGCGTATATTAATTATTAGTGGACCCAATGCTGGAGGTAAGACTGTTTCTATGAAAACCTTGGGCTTGAACCAAGTGATGTTGCAAAGTGGTTTACTTGTGCCAATGAGTGCCACTTCTCAAATGGGTATTTATAAACAATTATTTATTCAAC
>SHWX01000049.1 GCA_009693615.1 Chitinophagaceae bacterium
ATAGGTAATAAACTTGCCAAGACTTATTTTTGCTCTTTCAAATACTCAAATATGGTAGATGTAATTTTAGGCCTCCAATGGGGCGATGAAGGAAAAGGAAAGATTGTAGATTATTTCGCTCCTAACTACGACATCATTGCGCGTTTTCAAGGTGGACCAAATGCAGGTCATACCCTATATGTGAAAGGCACTAAAATGGTTTTACATCAAATACCTTCTGGTATATTTCACCAAGATAAAATTAATATTATAGGTAATGGAGTTGTATTAGATCCCGTTACTTTAAAAAAAGAGTGTGCTGCGGTAGCAAGTATGGGTGTAGATGTAAAAAAGAATTTATTTATCTCTGAGAGAACTAATATTATTATTCCTACCCACCGTGCTTTAGATAAAGCTTCTGAACTAGCCAAGGGCGAGAGCAAAATTGGATCTACTTTAAAAGGAATAGGCCCTGCCTATATGGATAAGACGGGTCGTAATGCTTTAAGAGTAGGCGATTTATTAAATAAGAACTTCATTAGCAAGTATATTACTTTAAGAATGAAGCATCAGAAAATTTTAGATAGTTTTAATTTCAATGAAGATATTAGTGAAATGGAAAATGAGTTTTTTGAAGCCTTAGAGTTTCTAAAAACCATGAATATTATTAATTGTGAATATTTTATCAACGATCAAATTTCAAAAGGCAAAAAAGTACTAGCCGAAGGCGCACAAGGCTCTATGTTAGACATTGACTTTGGTACCTTCCCTTTTGTAACTTCTTCTAATACCATTTCTGCAGGTGTATGTACTGGTTTAGGTATTGCCCCAAAACTTATCAATGAAGTATTTGGTATAACAAAAGCCTATTGCACAAGAGTAGGTAGCGGACCCTTCCCTACCGAATTGCATAATGAAGTGGGTGAAGAATTAAGAAAACTAGGTAGCGAATTTGGAGCCACAACCGGCAGACCAAGAAGATGTGGCTGGATTGACCTAGTGGCGCTTAAATACGTTTGCATGATCAATGGTGTAACACAAATTATTATGACCAAGGCCGATATTCTAGATACTTTTAAAGAATTAGAACTTGGTATCGCATATGAAATGGAAGGTAAAGAGATAGATTATGTGCCTTTTCAGTTAGTAGGTACTCCAGTGGCCCCTATTTGGAAGAAAATGCAGGGATGGAATATAGATACTACTAAAATGAAGGATGAGAAAGAATTACCTGCAACCATGAAAACTTACATAGACTTTATTAATAAATACTTAGGCGTTCCGGTAAAATATGTTTCCAACGGACCAGGAAGAGATCAAATAGTACATATTTAATTTTAATTATATTAAAACTGCGTAAAAATTTAATACAAGTATTTTAAAAAAAAGGTTCATTTTTTTTGGTAAATACAATTTTGAGTTGAAATTTTACATTGTTAATTTTGTAATTACCTATGGCATTAAAAACTATCAAAGAAAAGAAGCCTGCTACACCAAAAAATGGTGTTTTGAAAGCAGAGAAAGTAAGTAAATCTGCTACGAAGAAAAAAGACGTAGACGAAGACGACTTAGACGAAGAGGATGAAGAGGTGAAGGATGATTGGGAAAAAACAGAAGAAGATGCTAGCTGGGATCCCGACTTCGAAGAATTTGATATGCCAAAAAAATCTACAAACAAACCAGGTAAGAATAAACCTTCAGATGAGGATGATGACTTTAATTTGAATGATGATCTCAAAGATATTGACGACGATGATTTATTTGATGATAAAGATGAATTAGAAGACGATTTTTAGTAGCTCCTCTACACTTTATTAAGCATCTGCTCTTTTGAAAAGCTTAATAAGCCTACCTCATTAAAACTAGCACTCATTACTTGTAAGCCAAATGGCATGCCGTTACTATGTGTAAACAAAGGAATGGAGATGGCTGGTATACCCACCAAATTCGCATACACAGTATAGATATCCGCTAGAAACATTTCCGTAGCTGAATGATTATTTTCACCTAAGCCAAAGGCTGTTGTGGGAACAGTAGGCGATAGTATTAAATCATATTTTGAGAACACAGTACTTGTTAAGTCCACTAATTTTTGTCTTACTTGTTGCGCCTTGGTAAAATAGGCATCGAAATATCCAGCGCTTAAAACAAAACTACCTAGTAAAATTCTTCTTTGTACTTCTTCGCCAAAACCTTCTGTTCTCGTTTTTTTATATAGTTCATTCAAATCTGCTATGCTTTCCTTGGTTCTATGGCCAAACTTAATGCCATCAAACCTTGATAAATTACTGGAAGCCTCTGCCGCAGTGAGTACATAATAAGTAGGCACCAAATAAGATAGCAAAGAAAAATCAATAGCTTCCACTATATACCCCTTAGCCGTCAAGTCTTTTAAATAGCTTTCTATTTTCGTTTTAATTTCCGGGTCTAGGCCAGGATGAAAAAGTGTTTCTTTAAAATAGGCAATTCTTTTAGGGCTAGCTGTTATTTCTATTTCTTTACCCTCTATTAATTTACTCTCTATTAATTTACTGTAAGCAGGAACTGGTTTACTAGAAACCGTGCTATCAAATTCATCTTTCCCTGCCATTACTTCTAAAACAAGGGCAGCATCGTCAATAGTTTTTGAAAAAATACCTATTTGATCAAAGGAAGAGGCATAGGCAATTAAACCATAACGAGAAATACGACCATAACTTGGTTTTAATCCCACTACTCCACAAAAATCTGCAGGTTGTCTTACAGAACCTCCTGTATCGGATCCAATACTAATCATAGATAAATTAGCTTGCACAGAAACAGCCGATCCCCCTGAAGAACCACCAGGCACTTTTGAACTATCTATTGCATTTTTTACAGGACCATAGGCAGAATTTTCATTGCTGCTTCCCATGGCGAATTCATCACAGTTCTGGCGTCCAATAATAATGGCTCCCTCGTCTACTAATTTTTGAATAGCGGTGGCTGTATAAACAGCAGTATAATTTTCTAAGATTTTAGAGGCAGCGCTAAGCTTATGTCCTTTATAAGAAAGTACATCTTTAATGCCTATGACCACACCATGTAATTTTCCTACCCTTTTTCCTTGGTTTCTTTCTGCATCCAATATAGCAGCTTGCTCTAAGGCTTCTTTAGAAAATACTTCTAAATAGGCATTTAAATTTTCATGTGCAGCAATTTGATCCAAATAATATTTTACTGCTTGGGTACAAGTTGTATGATCTGCTACTAAAGCAGCATGGTAGTCTTTAATGGAAGTAAACCGAAACAAAGGCTTATAAATTAAGCAGGTTTTTCGTCTTTTTCTTTGATTCCGTCTTCGATTTCTTTTTTCACGTTGTTTTTAGCATCGTTGAATTCGCGAATACCCTTTCCTAATCCACGCATGAATTCAGGGATTTTACGTCCGCCAAACATTACTAAAATAACCACACCGATAATTAATAATTCTTGAAATCCTAAGTTGCCCATAATGTTGAATTTAGAAGTATAAAGGTAAGGTAATTATAAAATAGAATAGCCAAATATTTATTACAAAAAAAGCCCCGTTTTCATGGATATGAGAACGGGGCTTTGTATCGTTTACTAGTGGTGTACTAGAATCTTTTTTCTTTAATACGAGCACTCTTACCGCTTCTCTCACGTAAGTAATACAATTTAGCACGACGTACTTTACCAGACTTATTCAACAAAATACCATCGATATTTGGTGATAAGAAAGGGAATAAACGCTCTACGCCTACTCCGTCAGAAATTTTACGCACTGTAAAAGAGGCAGTTGCGCCTGTTCCTTGTGTTTTAATTACATCTCCACGGAAACTTTGAATACGCTCTTTACCACCCTCTACAATTTTGTAGTTTACGGTAATATTATCACCAGCTTTGAAGGCTGGATAGTCTTTTTTTGCGGTCAATTGCTCGTGTACAAATTTTACTGCTTCGCTCATAATACATTGTTTTTGCGGACGGCAAAGGTAGGAGAACCCACCTTATTATCCAAATTATTTGATCCAAAATTAATAATCGCCTATCTGGCAATGTTCACAGCCCTTTTCTCCCTTATAACGGTTACTTTAATTTGACCAGGATAAGTCATCTCAGTTTGTATTTTTTGGGCTATTTCGAAGCTCAATTGATCAGAACTGGCATCCGTTACCTTTTCAGCCTCCACAATAACTCTTAACTCACGGCCCGCTTGAATAGCATAGGCTTTTTCTACGCCTTGGTAGTTCATCGCTAAGTTTTCTAAGTCCTTGATTCTCTGAATATATTGTTGCATAATCTCTCTTCTTGCTCCTGGTCTAGCACCGCTAATAGCGTCACAAGCCTGGATAATCGGAGAAATCACATATTCCATTTCCATTTCATCATGGTGGGCCCCAATGGCATTTACCACCGCTGGGTTCTCCCCATATTTCTCAGCTAGTTTAGCCCCTAATAAAGCGTGGCTTAATTCAGTTTCTTCGTCAGGCACTTTACCTATATCATGCAAAAGACCTGCTCTTTTAGCTAGTTTTGGATTCAATCCTAATTCAGCTGCCATGATACCACATAAATTGGCGGTCTCACGAGAGTGCATTAATAAGTTTTGACCGTAAGAAGAACGGAATCTCATTTTACCAATAATACGAATCAACTCTTTATGTAATCCATGAATACCTAATTCAATAACAGTTCTTTCTCCAATTTCTGCAATTTGATCTTCTAATTGACGACGTGTTTTTTCTACCACTTCTTCAATACGGGCAGGATGTATACGGCCATCTGTTACTAAACGTTGTAAACTTAAACGTGCAATCTCACGACGCAGTGGATCAAAAGAAGAAAGTAAAATAGCTTCTGGTGTATCATCTACAATTAAATCTACTCCCGTAGCTGCTTCAATGGCACGAATATTACGACCTTCTCTTCCAATAATTTGACCTTTCATTTCATCCGACTCCAAATTAAATACAGTCACTGTATTTTCAATAGCTACTTCTGCAGCCGTTCTTTGAATAGATTGAATGATAATTTTTCTAGCTTCTTTATTAGCCTTCTGCTTGGCGTCTTCAATAATTTCTTGTTGTAAAACAAGGGCCTGTGTTTGCGCCTCATGCTTTAAGCTTTCAATTAATTGTTGCTTGGCATCTTCAGCACTTAGGTTAGCTATCTTCTCTAACCTGCGAATATGCTCTTCTTGGTTTTTCTCTAATTCAGAACGCTTCACATTAATTAAGTCAATCTCACGATTTAATTTTTCTTTAATGACATCGTTGTCTTTGACTTGCTTATCAATAGAAACCTCTTTTTGATTAATGGTAAGTTCTTTTTGCTTAATTCTATTTTCCGCTTCCCCCATTTTTTTATTTTTCTCCAATAAGTCACGATCGTATTCAGACTTTAATTGAACGAAACGCTCCTTCGCTTCCAATTGCTTTTCTTTTTTAATCGTCTCCGCTCTTAATTCGGTTTCTTTTAAAATATTAGCAGCTTGTGCTTCAGCTTCTTCAACTTGTTTTTTGGTATTGCGGGCAAATACAAATTTGCCTACGAGAATGCCTCCGAGTAAGGAAGCGCCTCCAATGATGACGAATAATATGGTCTGGTCCATTGTTTAATTCTTGTTATTTGTAAATAATGCATACTCCCCTTTTTCGTTGTTAATGAGGTTAAAACCTCATTGTGAGTGAGGTTAAAACATTAATCCTATATTATTTATAAATCATTGATAGTCACCTATAGCAAGCTTCGTTTCTTCTTTAACTCTAGGATGACGTATTTAAATTATTCATAATGCGTCAAAGGTTCCGCTACGAAGATAATCAAATAATGGAAAGAATGGAGTCGATGGAGGCAAATTATGTGTACTATAGTGCCTTTTCGATAGAACTACTAAGCGCATCAATCTGATTTTGAATCGCTTCTAGCTCATAGAGGTTCTGACCCGTCTGCTGCTGCTCGGTGGTGAACCAAAGTAAAACCATGGAAATATAGTCCTGCATATCCTTGCCCGCATAGGCATTTTTAAACTCTACCATTTTCTGGTTAATAAGGGCTGCCGTTTGACGGACCGCCTGCTCGTCCTTGGCAGCTAGTTTTATACGGTAGGACCTATCGGCAATAGTAATATTAACAGGAATTAAAGATTCTTCTTGATTATCTGAGATAGCTTGGTTGTCTGACATAAATTAAGGGTTCAAATTTTTAATGGCAGTATCTATTTCTTTAATATAATGATCTACTTTTTTAACGAGGGCCGCTTTGTCGGTGGGTTGCATACTGGCCGTATTCACCATGGCAGCTGCTATTTTAGATTTACCCTCTTGCACCTCGTCCATTAATTCCTTTACATGGTTTTGCTCCTTGGTCAAGCTTAGCTTTAACTGCATATTTTCTTTTTCTATCAAAGCACTGCGCTTTAATAAGAGTTGCAGTTTGTCTTGTAAATTAGTTAATGAAGTAGCAATATCCACCATACTTGTATTTTGATTTACTGAAAATAATTATTTTCTAATTTCTGCTTGCAAATTGTTTTCAAATTCTTTAACCAATTTTTTCATCATCGAATCTATCTCTACATCGGTCAATGTTTTATCTGCAGTATTAAAAACAAAATTAATGGCCACCGATTTTTTCTGGTCTCCCAATTTTTCACTTTCAAATATATCAAAAACACTGCTTTGTTGAAGGGCTGTTAATTTAACAGCTGCAATGCTTTGTTCAATAGCAGCATAGGCTGTAGCGCTAGGAAGTAACAAGGCAATGTCGCGCTCTACGGAAGGATATTTAGAAACCTCCTGATAAACTACTTGCTGACTTTGATACATTGTAAGCAAGTTAGCTAAATCGAATTGAATGTATAAAACCGATTGCTTAATGCCAAAGGCTTGTAATTTTTTAGCGCCAATAATATCTAAAGAGCAAACCGTTTTTTTATCCACGATATAATTGACTTGCCCAGCTTCTGAAGCCTTCCACTGTCCAGTAGGTAGTCCTAATAATTTACATATTGCAGTTGCCATTCCTTTGGCTACAAAAAAATCGGCAGGTAAGGCCTTGGTTCTCCAACCTTCTGCATTTTGTTTGCCTGAAATATAAATAGCTAATTGCTCCGACTCATAATATTTACCATTTCCCGACTTGCCATATATTTTTCCCATTTCAAAAAAGGAAATAGAAGTATTTTTTCTATTAATATTATAAGCAATGGTTTCAAGACCTGTCTCTAACATAGAAGGACGCATCAGATCTAATTCAGCCGTTAAATTATTCAACATTTTTACAGAACGCGCAATGACTTCTTCAGAAAAATAAGCACTGTTAGTAATAGAGTTTGTTAAGATTTCCGTAAAACCTCGACCTACTAAATATTGTGCAATCTTATCTTTAAATTTTTCTTTTTTCTCTAGTGGATCAATGGCAGGACTCATAGTAATCACAGTTGGAATAGCAATATTATCAAAGCCATCAATTCTTAATACTTCTTCTACTATATCGGCAGCAATACTAATATCTGGTTTATGATAAGGCACGGCTAATTCTAAACCGGCTTCTGTTTCTTTTAATATTTCAAAACCTAAACTGGTAAGAATGGTTTTCACTTTATCTATTGGATAAGTTTTACCGCTTAACTTTTTTAAATAAGCAAAGCTAATATCCACCTTGGTTTTAGGAGCTGGTGCAGGATACACGTCAATCACTTCACTACATTTTCCACCTGCTAATTCTTGAATTAATTGAGCAGCACGTTCTAATACCAACACTGTGCCATCAATGGCCACACCCTTTTCAAAACGAGTAGCCGCATCGGTTCTTAAACCATGGTGCACCGATGTTTTTCTTATATGTACATTTTCAAATAGTGCACTTTCTAAAAATAAATTTGTAGTACTTGTTTTTACGCCAGAATTGAATCCACCAAATACACCTGCAATACATAATGGTTTTTGCGTATCACTAATCATTAAATCATTAGCAGTTAATGTTCTCTCCACACCATCAAGTGTAGTAAACTTAGTACCAGCTGCATATTTTTTTACGACAATGGTTTTATCTTTTATCTCAGCTGCGTCAAATGCATGAAGGGGTTGCCCTGTTTCATGCAAAATATAATTCGTAATATCTACAATATTATTAATACTACGAACCCCAATAGCTTGTAATTTATTTTTTAACCAAGTAGGAGATTCTTTCACCGTAACGCCTTCAATCACAACTCCAGAATATCTTTTACAGCCTGCATTATCTTCAATACTTACTTTAAAAGGCGCTACCGATTTATCTTTACTTGCCTGCTTTTTAAAAGGACTAATAGCTGCCACCGGCGATTCATGATATGATAAATAAGCGCATACATCTTTGGCCACACCATAATGACTCATGGCATCCATTCTATTAGGTGTAAGTCCAATTTCATAAATCCAATCTTCATAAGATGCATAAATACTTGAAACAGCAGTACCTGCTTTTATACTTGCATCCAAGACTATAATACCTGCGTGATCATCACTTAAACCAATTTCATCTTCAGCACAAATCATTCCTTCACTTTGTTCTCCTCTAATTTTAGCAAGCTTCATTGTAATGGGCTCCCCCCCTTTTGGATATATAGTAGTTCCAATTGTGGCCACTACTACTTTTTGTCCTTTGGCCACATTACTTGCCCCGCAAACAATACCTAGGGGTTGATCCTTACCAATATTTACCTTGGTTAGATTTAATTTATCTGCACCCGGATGCTTAACCACTTCTAAAACCTCGCCTACCACTAAACCAGCAAGGCCTCCTTTGAAATTTTCATATTTTTCTAATGACTCCACCTCAAGCCCAATAGAAGTTAAAATAATGGATAACTTTTCAGGGCTTACCTCATGCGGTAAATATTCACTCAGCCAGCGATAACTAATCGTCATAGAACAATTTTATAGTATAGCTTCAAAAATACTAATTTTTAAGTGCTTTTAGTTAAAAACTAGGTGCAAAACCCGTTAATAACCCCCTTTTTTTGTGGATTTCATATGGCGAAGACCTGTGTACAACCCTATTGCAAAACTAAATTTCTTGAAGTCCTAATTTGGTTTGATTTTCGCAGTAAGAAAATTGGTCAACCACTATGTCTATCCCTAGTATAAATACAAACAGAACAAAGAAGAAAAATAGCAATATAGATATTAGTTCTATGATGTATGGAAAGATTCCACCACAAGCAAGAGAATTAGAAGAAGCGGTGCTGGGTGCGATACTCTTAGACAAAAGTGCATTCGATACTATTAGTGAAATCTTAAAGCCAGAATGTTTTTATGTAGAAGCGCATCAACTTATTTTTAGCGCTATGCAGGGCTTGCAACAAAAGAACATGCCTATTGACATGCTCACCATGGTGGAAGAATTAAAAATGCGCGAGCAGTTAGATATTATTGGTGGTGCTTACTATGTTTCTAAATTAACCAATGTGGTTGTTTCTACTGCGAATATTGAAGCGCATGGTAGAATTGTTTTACAAAAATTTATTCAAAGAGAATTAATAAGAATTAGTGGAGAAGTAATTGCGAACGCTTATGAAGATAGCACCGATGTTTTTGATTTACTAGATGATAGTGAAACAAAAATGTTTAATATCACCAATAACTACTTGAAGAAAAACTTCGTGGATATTGGAGATGCCTTAGCACATGCCGTTACGCGTATCGATCAATTAAGAACGAAGAAAGATGAGATATCGGGTGTGCCTAGTGGCTTCACTTCTCTTGATAGAATCACTTACGGATGGCAACCAACGGATTTAATTATTTTAGCAGCACGTCCTTCAGTGGGTAAAACCGCTTTCGCATTAAACCTAGCGCGCAACGCCGCATTACATCCTACAAAACCACAGGCCGTTGGATTTTTTAGTTTAGAGATGAGTGCTTCTCAATTAGTACAACGTATTTTAAGTGCGGAGAGTGAAATTAAAATGGAAAAAATTTCAAGAGGTAAATTAGAAGAGTACGAATACCAACAATTACATAGCAAGGGTATAAAAAAATTAGAACAAGCGCCAATTTATATTGATGATACAGCAGCTTTAAATATTTTTGAATTTAGAGCAAAGGCTAGAAGACTGGTAAACAAACACCAAGTTAAAATGATCATCATTGACTACTTACAATTAATGAGTGGCTCTAATGATAGAAATTCAAATCGTGAACAAGAAATTAGTAATATCTCAAGAAGTTTAAAAGCCTTAGCAAAGGAATTGAATATTCCTATTATTGCACTCTCTCAATTAAGTCGTGCGGTTGAAACTAGAAAAGAAAGTAAGATGCCTCAGTTGAGTGATTTACGTGAATCGGGTGCCATTGAGCAAGATGCGGATATGGTTATGTTTATTTACCGTCCTGAATACTATGAGGTAATGAGTAATGAAATGGGAGAAAGTACACAAGGGGAAACACATATTAGAATTGCCAAGCATAGAAATGGTCGTTTAGATTTAATTAAACTAAGGGCCAATTTAGATATTCAAAGATTTGAAGAATGGGAAGGTGATGCAGGCATACCAGGACTAGCCAGCAATTACAAACCTTTGCAACCCAGTTTAAATAGTGGTGGCACACCAGATGGCGGTAAGTTCTTTATTCAAGGAAGTAAAATGAATGAAGGCGAATTTGATGAAGGCATTAATGACGACCAACCGTTTTAAATAAGTCGAAGCTATGTCGATACCTTATTTTTACGAGCCTAGTATTTTAGCTGGCCAAACTAGTTTTACCTTAAATGAAATAAGCAGCAAGCACTGCGTTCAAGTGCTGAGAATGCAAGAAAATCAAAGAGTAGATATTACCAATGGGTTGGGCTATTTATTTGAAGCGACTATTCTTACAGCGCATAAAAAAAATACCATTGTACAAATACAATCGGAAAAATTTATAGCAGCACCCTCACCAAAAATTACCTTGGGCATTGGACTTCTCAAAAACCTTACCAG
>SHWX01000050.1 GCA_009693615.1 Chitinophagaceae bacterium
AGGGATATTTTATGGCTGACGGGATAGCGCAGCCTCATTAAAACAAAGAATTATGAGTAAACTACATTTCACCACGAAGCACGCCAACGCGGCTACCGTTCAACATGGCTGGTACATTGTTGATGGTACTAATCAAACCGTAGGACGTATTGCTTCAAAAATCGCAGCTGTTCTACGTGGTAAGAACAAAGCTTATTACACACCGCACGTTGATTGCGGAGACTATGTAATTATCATTAATGCAGAAAAAGTACAATTGACTGGAAACAAATTCCACGACAAGCAATACTTAAACTATTCTGGTTACCCAGGTGGTAAGAAAGAAGAAGCTGCTGAAGATTTAATCAAGCGTCGTCCAGAAGTTATTATGGAAAGAGCGGTTAAAGGTATGTTACCTAAAAATCGTTTAGGACGTAAGATGGTTAAAAAATTGTTTGTATATGCTGGTGAAAAACACCCTCATACTGCACAACAACCTAAAGAATTTAAATTTTAATTAATTCCAAATATAAATAAATGGAAAAGCAAACAAATGCAGTTGGTCGTCGTAAGGAAGCAGTAACACGCGTCTTTGTTAGTAAGGGTAGTGGAAAAATTACCGTGAACGATAAAGATTACAAACACTATTTTCCTTTAGTGTATTTACAAAATCAAGTAGAAGCTCCTTTGAAATTAGCTGAAGCACTTGGTAAATACGATATCGTAATTAACGCACAAGGTGGTGGTTTAAAAGGCCAAGCCGAAGCAGCCAAATTAGGTATTGCGCGCGTATTAATAGAACTAAACCCTGAATTACGTCCTGCTTTAAAAGCAGCCGGACAATTAACGCGTGACTCTCGTAGCGTTGAGCGTAAGAAATTCGGACATAAGAAAGCACGTAGAAGCTTCCAGTTCAGCAAACGTTAATCCAACAACCTTAACATTAATTCATTACAACAAATTATACAAATGGAAAATAACACTTCATTACAACAGCAATTACTTGAGGCTGGCGTTCACTTTGGTCACCTTAAGAAGAAGTGGAACCCTAAGATGTTACCTTATATTTTCGCAGAGAAAAAAGGAATACATATTATCGACTTAAATAAAACAGTTGATCATTTACAACAAACTGCTGCTGCTTTAAAGCAAATTGCTAAAAGTGGTAAGAAGATTATGTTCGTAGCTACTAAAAAGCAAGCGAAAGAAATTGTAAGTGAGTGTGCTAAAAAAGTAAACATGCCTTACGCTACAGAGCGTTGGTTAGGTGGTATGTTAACCAATTTCAATACAGTTCGTAAGAGTGTGAAGAAAATGCAAAGCATTGAAAAAATGTTAGCTGACGGAAGTGCTGAAAGCTTAACTAAAAAAGAGCGTTTAACATTAGGTCGTGATAAAGATAAAATGGAAAAAGTATTAGGTGGTATCGCTCAATTGGGCCGTTTACCAGCCGCTTTATTCTTAGTGGATATCGGACACGAGCATATTGCACTTGCAGAAGCGAAGCGTTTAGGTATTCAAACATTTGGTATGGTAGATACTAACTGTGATCCTAATAAAGTAGATTTTTCTATTCCTGCAAATGATGATGCAACAAAATCTATTGCCATTATTACTAACTATATTACTGCTGCAATCGCAGAAGGTTTAGCAGAGCGTCAAGCTTCTAAAGATGACGAAGGCGAAACTGAAGAAGGCAACAATGAAAACGAAGCAAAAGCAAAACGTATGGAAGCCGAAGCAAACGCTGAAGGTGGAAGAGGTAAGCGTGGTGCGGGTGCTGCTCCAACAGCTCCAGGTGCACCTAAGCGTCGTATTCAAAGTACACGTCGCCCAGCAGGTAAATAAATATTAACCAATTGGGTTATTGGTGTCCTTGGGATACTAATGACCCAATTGTTTTTATTCGATACGAAGCCGTATCCCATTTTTTAACAATCTTATTTTAAAATATTTTTTATGAGTACAATTACAGCTACTGACATTAATAAATTACGTCAAGCAACAGGTGCTGGTATGATGGATTGCAGAAAAGCATTAACTGAAACCAATAACGATTTTGAAGCAGCTATTGATTGGTTGCGTAAGCAAGGTCAAAAAGTAGCGGCTAAGCGTAGCGACCGTGAAGCAAAGGAAGGTGTGATTATTGCACAAACTTCTGCAGATCATAAAACAGGTTTTGTAGTTTGTATTTCTTGTGAAACTGATTTCGTTTCTAAGAATGCTGAATTCGTGGCCTTTGCACAAGTGATTGCAGACGCTGCAGTAGCGAACAATATAAAATCTGCCGCTGAATTAAATGAAGTAAGTGTGAATGGCACTAAAGTGTCTGACATGATTAATGATAAATTAGCTTCTATCGGAGAAAAAATTGGTATCGCTAAATTCGAAAGAATAGAAGCTGCTTATGTAGCATCATATATACACGGTTCATATAGAATGGGTGTATTAGTTGGTTTGAGTGCAGAAGCTGCTGAAGTAGGTAAAGACTTAGCCATGCAAATTGCGGCGATGAACCCTGTAGCGGTAGATCCTGAATCAGTTCCTGCTGAAACAGTTGCTCGTGAGCGTGCTATCATTATTGATACCATGAAAGAAGATCCTAAAATGGCTGGCAAACCAGAAGAGATGATTGTGAAGATTGCAGAAGGTAAAATCAATGCTTTCTTTAAAGAGCAAACATTGTTAGCGCAAGCCTTTGTAAAAGACGGCGGTAAAACAGTGGGTGAGTATGTAAAGTCGGTTGACGGTGCATTGAAAGTGACTGAATTCAAGCGTGTTGCTTTGGGTTAAGAATAAAAAATTCTAAAGAATTTATTTTTTTATTCTTTCCCACTCTTATGATTTTTTCAAAGCACCCCATAAACGGGCGCTTTGAGGAGCAAATACCTTAAGATCTTATGAAATATACAGGGTCCCTAGCAATAGGGACCCTTTTTTGTTGCCCCAAAATTCTTATCTTGCAAGTACAAAATAAGTAGAACTATGTTGCCAAAATACAAGCGTGTATTATTGAAATTATCAGGAGAGGCATTATTAGGAAATCAAAAAACGGGAGACCCCTTTGATCCTAAAATTATTGAGCAATATGCCAATGAAATTAAGCAAGTAGTAGAACTAGGTGTACAAGTAGCCATTGTCATTGGTGGTGGTAATATATATAGAGGCATGAATGAAGCCGATAGTGGAATTGAGCGTGCACATGGAGATTATATGGGCATGCTTGCCACTGTGATTAATGCCATGGCCATCCAAGCTATGTTAGAAAAAATTGGAGTGTATACCCGTTTGCAATCGGCCATTGTAATGGAACAAGTTGCAGAACCTTATATTCGTCGTAAAGCACTTCGTCATTTAGAAAAAGGACGTGTGGTAATATTTGGAGCAGGTACAGGTAATCCTTATTTCACTACCGATACCGCAGGTTCACTGCGTGCCATTGAAATGAAGGCTGATGTTATTTTAAAAGGAACCCGCGTGGATGGTATATATGACAGCGATCCGGAAAAAAACCCTAAGGCTGTAAAATTTGAAAAAATTAGCTTCCAAGAATGTATAGCAAAGAACTTAAAAGTAATGGATACCACTGCATTTACTTTATGCATGGAAAATAAATTACCTATTATTGTTTTTGACATGAACCAGCCTGGAAATTTATTAAAAGTAGTGCAAGGGGGCGCTATTGGAACCTTGGTGGGGTAGTGAATCTTAAAACCAATGATTAAACCACTGATGTAATTTTTAGGGCGTTTATAGATCGCTATCTTAATTTTATAGTATGCAAAAATTAACCTCTTTATTTCTTGTGTTTTGTTTCGCATTAGTTGCTTCTACAAGCGCTGATGCACAAAAAAATTTAAGCTTAAACGAAGCCATTCAAACTGCTTTAAAAAACAGTTATGATATTCAATTGGTGGAGAATAATTTATCTATTGCTAAAAACAATAATAATTTTGGAGTAGCAGGGGGCTTACCCACCATTACCAATAACAGCAGCAACAGCAATACATTAACCACCATTAATCAAACATTTCCAGATGCAAATAGAAATACATCTCGTAATGGTGTTGATGGTAGTACTTTAAATAATGGTTTGAATGCCAGTATGCTACTATTTAACGGCTATAGAGTACAGGCCACTAAAAGCCGTTTGGAAAGTTTGCAAACACAAAATAAGTTTTTACTTGAATCACAATTGTTGAATACCATTTCAACAGTGATGCAACAATACTATAATGTGGTGCGTCAACAAGCATTTTTAAAGACTATAGAAAAATCAATTGAAGCTAGTCAACAAAGATTAGACATCGTAAAAACAAGACAACAAGTAGGTGTTGCCAATCAAACCGATCTTTTACAATCCAATATAGATTTAAATGCTTTATTACAAGCTAAACAAAATCAACTATTAATTATTGACCAAGTCAAAGCAGATTTGTTAAATACGATTGTAATGCCTGCCACCACTCCTGTAATAATTAATGATAGCATTGAAATAGACGATAAAATAATGCTATCAGTAGTAGAGGAGAAAATGAAAAATCATCCTTTATTACAATCAGCACAACAATTAATTAATATAAATCAGTTTTTAGAAAAGGAAACTAAATCTTTAACTTATCCAACCCTGAGAGCGAGTACAGGCTTTAATTACAATAGCAATAAGTCGGCAGCTGGTTTTATATTATTGAATGAAAGTTATGGTCCATTTTTAGGTGTCAACTTAAGTATCCCCATTTATAGTGGCGGCGCCAATAAACGCGCCATTAAAAATGCTGCCATCAATACCAATACTGCAAAAATTCAATTGCAAAATACAGAGCAGGATTTAAGCACTGAATTATTTAAAACCTATCAGAGCTATAAAAATAGTTTAAAGCAAACGCCCATTGAAATTCAAAATTTTGAAATGTCACAATCCTTATTGGATTTAGTGATGCAAAAATATCAATTAGGCCAAGCTACCATGGTAGATGTAAAACAAGCCCAACAAAGTTTTGAAACGGCTGGATTTAGATTAGTGAGTTTACGTTTCAATGCCAAAATTGCTGAGATCGAATTAAAGAGGTTATCCAATCAATTGACATTTTAAAGGCAACATGCAGTCAAAGCTTCCCCATATTGGTACTAGTATATTTACAGTGATGAGCCAATTGGCGGTAAAGCATAATGCCATTAATTTAGGCCAAGGCTTTCCCGATTTTCCTATGAGTGAAGCGCTCATTGATTGTGTTACGGAGGCCATGAAAGCCGGTGGGAATCAATATGCGCATACCAATGGGGTTCCAGTTTTAAGAGAAAGGCTGGCGGAGAAAATCAATTCTTTATATGCAACCAACATTAACCCTGAAACTGAAATAACTATAACACCGGGCGGTACTTATGCAATCTTCTCTGCCTTTTCTACCATTATAGAAGCAGGCGATGAAGTGATAATTTTTGAGCCCGCCTATGATAGTTATATACCTAATATTACATTTAATGGAGGGGTAGTGGTACCCATTGCTTTAACGTATCCTAATTATAGTATTCCTTGGGATACCTTAAAGGCAGCTATTACTAAAAAGACTAAGGCTATTTTAATCAATACGCCGCATAATCCTTCTGGTATGGTGATGACCAAAGAGGATATTTTACAATTACAAGAAATTGTCGTTTCAAATAATTTATATTTAATAAGTGATGAAGTATACGAGCATTTAATTTATGACGAGAAAAAACACGAGTCGGTGATGAAGTATCCCGAATTATTCGCCCGTAGTTTTGTTTGTTTTTCTTTAGGTAAAACCTATCACTGCACAGGCTGGAAGCTAGGCTACTGCGTAGCTCCAGAAAATTTAATGAAAGAGTATCGAAAAATACATCAATTCAATGCCTTTAGTTGCGATACCCCTAAACAATTGGGTATTGCTAAACACATGATAGATAAAGAAGCTTATTTAAGTTTAGGAAATTTCTATCAAGCAAAAAGAGACTACCTAAGAAAATTATTAGTAAGCACTCCTTTAAAGTACATTCCTTCTTCTGGTTCTTATTTTGAATCGTATAGTTATGCTGCTATATCGAATGAGTCTGATAAAGTATTTGCAGAAAAATTAGTGAAGGACTTTGGAGTAGCGGTCATACCTATGTCTGCTTTTTATCATGATGGCATGGATAATAAAGTCATACGACTTTGTTTTGCCAAAAAAGAATCTACACTAGAAGCCGCAGCTGCTTGTTTACAAAAATTATAAATTAACATAAAACCTTTTATTTTATGTTAGCTATTCGCAGTCAATTTTTCAATCATTTTAATGATAACCCTGCCTTAGTAGTAAAATCGCCTGGAAGAATTAATTTAATTGGAGAACATACCGATTATAACCATGGTTTTGTATTACCAGCCGCCATTGATAAATATATTGAAGTAGCCATTGCTAAAAGAACCGATGGTCTAATACATATGGTGGCCTTGGATTTAGGAGAAACCATCATACTGCCCATTCATAATTTGACACCTCATGCTACACAGTGGGTTAATTATATTATTGGGGTAGTGGACCAGGTGTTAAATAATTTAGCTAGTACAGAGAATAATTTATCTGGTAATGAAAATAACTTTGCTAAAATAAAAGAGGACTTAAATGGTGGCTTTGCTATTTGCATTCAAGGCAATATTCCACTAGGTGCTGGCCTTTCAAGTTCTGCTGCTCTAGAGTGTGCAGTTTTGTTTGCACTTAATGAATTATACCAACTTTCACTTAGTAAAATGGAAATGGCCCTGATGGCTCAGCAAGCAGAACACAAATTTGCAGGCGTGCACTGTGGTTTAATGGATATGTTTGCAAGCTTACATGGTCAAAAAAACAAAGCTATTTTATTAGACTGCGATAGCTTAGCTTTTACTTATTATCCCCTTGCATTAAATGACTATAGTATTGTTTTATTTGATACGCAAATAAAACACGCTCTTGCTTCTTCCGAATACAATACCCGTCGCTTAGAATGCGAGAGCGGACTTACAATAATTCAAGATAAATATGCTGAAGTAAAAACATTTAGAGATATAAGCATAGAACAAGTAGAAGCATGTTTAGCATCTGTAGTTAATTCAAAAAATGAAATTAATGAAGATAAAATAAATAATAATACTACAAGAGATAAAAGTTCTAAGGTTTATCAAAGATGTAAATATGTGGTGGAAGAAATTGCTCGTGTTCAACTAGCAGTGCAGGATTTAGCTAAGGGCGACATGCAAGCCTTTGGGAAAAAAATGTTTGAAACACATAAAGGATTATCCAAATTATATGAAGTGAGTTGCCCTGAATTAGATTTCTTAGTAGACGCTGTTGCCTATAATGAAAATGTGTTAGGCGCTAGAATGATGGGAGGGGGCTTTGGAGGCTGTACTATTAATATTATCAAAAAATCGGCGGTAGAAGAAACTATACAAGCATTAACTGCTAAGTATGCTCAAGTGATGCATAAAGAATTAACTGTTTATAGTACAAGTATAGAAGAGGGAACGCAGCTAGTCCTCTAATTATTTTGTTGAAAAACTATACACCGTAGTTTGGTGATAGGTTTCACCTGGTTTTAATACAGTACTTGGAAAGCCAGGTTGGTTAGGGCTATCAGGAAAGTGTTGTGTTTCTAAGGTAAGTGCATAATGCTTGTTATAGACTATCCCTTTTTTAGTACTTATTAAAGTTCCGTCTAAAAAATTACCTGAATAAAATTGAAGCCCTGGTTCAGTAGTAGCTACTGTTAAATAGCGACCGCTATTAGGCTCGTATACATTCGCAATTTCTTCTAAACCAGCTGCTTTATTTAAAACCCAGTTATGGTCATAACCTCCTGCTACTTTATCAATGTCTAGTCCTATTTTTTTAGGACTGGTAAAATCCATCGGTGTTCCTTTCACTTCTACTAGTGCACCTGTTGGAATTAATAAACTATCTACTGGAGTATATTTATCTGCTTTAATTTCTAAGATATGATCATAAATAGTAGGCGACTTGCCTGCACTTAAATTAAAGTAAGCATGATTGGTTAAATTAATCACCGTGGTTTTATCCGTGCTTGCAGTATATTCTATTATAATTGCATTATTTGCAGTTAATGTATACACTACTTCTACTTTTAAATTTCCTGGATAGCCTTCTTCCAAGTCCTTACTTAGATATACTAATTGAATACTGCTATCGCCAACTAAGGGCTTCGCATCCCATAAAACTTTATCAAAACCATTTAAGCCACCATGTAATGATTGACCATTATTATTCAATGCAGATTTGTACTGAACATCATCAATAGTATAAGTTCCTTTAGCCAATCTATTAGCATATCTACCTACTAGTGCACCAAAATAGGGATTGCCTTTTTGTAAATAACCATCAAATTTTTCATAGCCTGTAAGTACATCGCCATAGCTACCATCCTTGGCTTGGGTAATTATTTTAGTAAGTATACCTCCATAATTAATAATACCCACTTGCATGCCAGAAGCATTGGTTAAAGTATATTCAGTAACGGGTTTGTCTTCAAAAGTTCCTACATTTTGCTGAACTATAGAAATAGCCTGTTTACTTGTACCCAAAGAACAAGCAAAATGAAAGACCGATAAGAAGACAACCAATATTAAGTTAGCCACTATACTTTTTTTCATTTTGCTTGATTTTGTATTTAATTAATACCAAGAAATTTAATACCAAGAACCATTGATGGTTTTATCTCCACCGGCATTATTATTGGCCATTCTTCTTTTTTGATTCTTTCTATGTATAAATGTAGTTATAAACATTAAAGGAATAAAAATAAAGGTTAATGGAGGAATACCTAAGATGCTAATCCACTTACCACCAAAATGACGGCGCATAGGGCGGCGTAAACGCTCAGCAATAATATACATAGCAGGTACAATGAATAAGGTCATGAAAAAGGCAAAGGCTAAACCATATATAATGGTCCAACTTAAAGGCTTCCAGAAAGCAACGTTATCACCCCCAAAGAAAATATGTGGGTTTAACTCGCTAAATAAAGTCACGAAATTGATATTAAAGCCAATGGCAATAGGTAAGAAACCTAAGATAGCCGCAAGGGCTGTTAATAGTACAGGAATAATTCTTGTCCTTCCTGCTTGAATCACAGCCTCTCTTGTTTTATAACCTCTTGATCTTAACTCATCTGCAAATTCAATTACTAGTATTCCATTTTTCACCACAATTCCCGCAAGCCCTACAATACCTAAGCCTGTCATTACACCTGAAACCTTCATTCCAAATATAGAGAAGCCTAAAAGCACACCTATAATACTAAATAAAATTTCTGTTAGGATAATCACCGATTTAGAAATAGAGTTGAATTGTAATACTAGTGTAAATAAGATTAACATTAATGCAATCACCAAGGCCTTTCCTAAAAACGCTACTGTTTCTAATTGTTGTTCGTTCTCCCCTGTTTGTTTAACAGTCACCCCTTCAGAAATACCTTTAAAATTACCAATGTATTGAGCAATGACAGCGTTCACTGCAGTAGGATTATAACCTTGGTCTGTTTGAACATTCGATCTTAATTGAATTAACCTTTTTTGATTTTTTCTATTAATGCTACCAAAGGTGTTCGTTGGTTCTACTTTTACAAGTGAGCTAATAGGAATATTTTTTACCATACCTCCTGCAGCCATATCTCTAAAAGATAAACGCATATTTAGAAGATCCACTAAATTATTTCTTTGTAATTCCTCGTTTCTTAATTGAATCTTATATTCATCCTTACCATCTTTAATTTTAGAAACTTCTTTACCAAATAAGGCGGTACGAATTTGCATGCCTACTTGTGCACTACTTACTCCTGCAATTAAAGCACGGTCTCTATCAATGGTTAGGGTTAATTCTGGGTTTACTAGATCTACATCCATCTTTAATCCATCAATACCCGGAATTTGTGCAGCGTCTAAATAATTTTTTAAACCCACCGCAGTTTTTACTAATTTATCAAAATCATCTCCTTGAATTTCTATATTCACTGGAGGATCGGTAGGAGGGCCGTTTGATTCTTGTGTAACCGTAAATTCAGCACCAGGAATACCTTTCATTTCGGCGCGTATAGCAGCTATATAAGGTTCTGTTGATTTACCATCACGCTTTTCATATTCTACAAAGTTAATTTGTACACGTCCTAATTCAGATCTTGCACTTCTATCGCCACGCATAGGATCTCCTGCACCTACTGCCACATTACTAATAATACTTTCTACCAGTGGATTCTTTTTATTATTGTCCATTTCCAAAGCCTTGGCTACTTTTTGTTCTACAACTTTAGTTATAGAATCGGTATAATTTATTTTGGTACCTACTGGTAATTTTAAATACACATACACTTGGTTAGGATCTCCCTTTGGGAAAAATTCAATACCCACTCTGCCGGTACTAATATTAATGCCAAAAAATACGAATGAAAATAGTAATAATACAAAAGTGCCTATTAGTAATTTAACCGGTCTCCAACCATTTAAAGCACGACGTAAGATTCTTTCATAGGCCTCCATTAATTTAGGAAGGGTACGGGTTTGAAATTTCTCAATTAAATCGGCAATAAAATATTTATTGGCCGCCACTAAAATCATAAAGAAGATTAATAAGTTGCCTAAAAAAGTAAAGCCCATCAAGTCTAATAAAATACCTATTGCAATAGGTATCCAGAAACCTTTTTTCTTAAACATAGCCGATTTAGGCTCGTCAGATTTTACTCCTTCATGGTTCATGAAGTCTACTGCAAATACAGGGTTCATGATAAAGGCCACTACTAGTGATGCGGCTAAGGTGAATATTAACATGGCGGGCAAGTAAATCATAAACTTACCAATAATGCCAGGCCAGAATAATAAAGGGAAGAATGGC
>SHWX01000051.1 GCA_009693615.1 Chitinophagaceae bacterium
GGATTTTTTGGATGCACTATAATTCTTACAATATGTCTAGCTTCTTTTAAGCCCAAGTTTTTCCATGTCTTTCCATCGTCTGTAGACTTCCACATACCACCCAAACCTTCACTCACATTACCTCTCATGCTATTCTCCCCTTCTCCCACATACACAATTGATTCATTCGTAGGTGTAATGGCAATAGCACCCATACTACCTCCAAAAAATCCGTCAGAAATATTTTTCCAATTACTACCTGCATCTGTGGTTTTCCAAACACCACCACCACTTGCTCCCATATAAAATGTATTAACATCGGTATAAGAACCCACCGCCGAGGCAGCTCTTCCGCCTCTGAAGGGACCTATAAGTCTAAAATTTTGTGCTTTGATAATAGGATCTTGCTCTAAACTGTTGGTGGCAACCGGTGCTGCTAATTTTTTCTTTTGCGCATCTACTGAAGTAGAAAGCAGTAAAGAAAATAAAGACATCGCCATTAATAAAAACTTATTCATAATATTCATTTTTTTAAAATTATTAGAGAAAAAAATTGTACATCCTAGATTTCTATTAGGATGTACAATTTTAATATTTATTTAATTGACTCATAATCCTTGAACTTCTTAATAGGAGTGGCTTCTACTAATTTTCTAAAATCAGCCCAATCCTTTGTAAAAAATTCATTTGCTTTGGCAATGACAGTTTGAATGGCTGTCTCTGCCTCTTGTAATTTTCTATCTTCTTGCTCACCCGGCATGGTATTTTTACCACCAATTAGTATAGAAGCGTCTCTGATGATGGAGATAGGCGTAATTACGTCTACTGTACCATAGCCTTGCTTTTCTTGCTTCTTACCAAAAATAAATTCACGTAAAACTTTAGCACTTGCTGTTATAGCTTTATGGGCTTTGTTTAAAGTGTCAACACCTTTATCTTTTTTATCCTTCCATTCTGCTTTTAAATCAAGTAATAAAGCATCTACTTCATCTAACTGGTCCATTGCACTATTAAATTTATCAGCACTAGGTTGATGTTTTTCCATTAATGCATCTTGCTTTTTCACCACCAAGGTTCTATCCGCTAAGCGGTCATCTGCTTTCACCTCAATCCACATAGAATCTTTTTGCTTATTAGCAGTTACGACTACTTTATATTTTCCAGCAAGTACTGCTCTACCTCTATATTCTCTTTCTTCTTCTGGATCCGCAGGCGCTTCTTCCATCATTCTTCTACGGCCTCCGCCACCCCCTACTTTAGACATACCGGCTGCTCGTTTTCCTTTTTGTTCAAAGCCCCAGTATTGTCTATTGAAACCAGAATCCACTTTGAAGGTCAAATTTCTAATCACAGAATCTTGTGCGTCTTTAATTTGAACTTTTACTTTTTTAACGGTGTCCATTAAATACACAGTGAAAGGATATCCTGATGGACGATTCTCGGCATCATACATTCCCCAAGTGCTCCACTCATAAGATGAATTTTTATAAGAAGCATTGATGACTGCACTCGGTGCAGATACAAAAAAGTTATTTGCTACACCTTTGTTCTTCGCTAACTTACGAAGTGGCTTAATATCGTCTAATACCCATAAAGCACGACCAAAAGTAGCAATCGCTAAATCGGCCTCTCTTTCTTGAATCGCGAAATCATAAGTAGAAACAGATGGGTAGCCATTTTTCCATTGTTGGAAAGTTTCCGCATTGTCTAAACTTACATACATGCCTTGCTCTGTACCTACAAAAAATAAATTCGGTTCAGCAATGTCTTGAATAACGGTTAAGGCATAGCCTGTTACTTTAGCAGCACTTAATATATTAGTCCAAGTTTTTCCAAAATCGGTAGATCTAAATACATAAGGAGCAAAATCTCCTTGTCTATAATTATTAGCCACCACAAAAACTTCATTGGCATTATAAGTAGATGCTCTTACTTGAGGTATCCAGGCTCCTTTAGGAAGTCCTGTAATATTTGCTGTTAAATTTGTCCAAGTAGCACCTCCGTTAGTTGTCATTTGAACATTACCATCATCGGTACCTATCCAGATTAAATCTTTTTGTATGGTGGAAGGAGCGATTGCTAAAATAGTACAATGATTTTCTGCACCTGTGATATCAACACTTAAACCACCATTAGTAGTTTGATCAATTTTTGCGCTATCATTGGTAGTTAAATCGGTAGAAATAACTTTCCAAGCTGCTCCTTTATTTGTGCTCTTATGTAAAAATTGAGAACCATAATACACAGTTTTTTTATCGAAAGGATCTTGTGCAATTGCAGCATTCCAGTTAAAACGTAAAAGTGTTTTGGCATCTGGTGCTGGGGGTTGTATATAAGATGATTCACCCGTCACTGTATTATATCTTCCGACAGAACCTCCTTGGCTCATGGCATACACCCAATTAGCATCTTCAGGATCTGGCACTACATCAAATCCATCTCCACCCCATAAATTATCCCAATAGAAATTCTTAATGCCTCCTTGAATATAAGTATAAGCAGGGCCTCTCCAAGAACCATTGTCTTGCATACCACCCATTACATGATAAGGTGTTTCATTGTCAACATTAATATGATAAAACTGACCAATGGGAAGTTTCTCATCAAACATCCAAGTCTTACCACCGTCTCTTGTAATACCAATGCCACCATCATTACCATCTACCATAAATTTATTATCGGTAGGATGAATCCAAAACGCATGATGGTCTGGATGAATACCACTATAAGGAATAATGGTTTCAAAATTCTTTCCACCATCAATACTTTTTACCACTGTTTGACTAATATACCAAAGTGTATTTTCATTTAAAGGATCACAAATAATATCTTGGAAATAAAAAGGACGATTATCGACAATTGATTTTTGTGCATTCACTAAAATGAAATTATAACCACCATCATCACTTCTATATAAACCACTCTTAGTAGATTCTACTAAGGCATATACTCTATTAGGATTTGACTTACTAATCGTAATACCTACACGACCTAAATTACCTTCAGGTAGCCCATTTTCTTTTCCAAGCTTCGTGAAATTCTTTCCGCCATCAATAGTCATATAAATGCCGCTACCTTTTCCACCACTTTCTAAATGATAAGGATTACGGTAATGATGCCACATGGCTACGAATAATTTATTCGGATTTTTTGGATCCATAATCATATCACCAGGACCAGAAGTATCATTGGTAAATAAAATTTGATTCCAAGTATCTCCTCCATCGGTTGTTTTATAAACGCCTCTGTTTTTGCTTTGTCCATAAGGGTTTCCAATGGCGCCTGCATATACTGTATTCGGATTGGTTGGGTCAATAATGACTCTGTGAATATTTCTTGTTTGCTCCAAGCCCATTCTCTTCCATGTTTTTCCTGCATCCAATGTTTTATAAATACCTTCTCCAATGCTAATAGAATTTCTTGGGTTACCTTCTCCGGTTCCAGCCCATACAACACTTGGATTAGATTGTTGAATAGCAACAGCCCCAATATTTAAAATTGGTTGCTCATCAAAAACGGGCGTCCAACTCACACCACTATTATTTGTTTTCCAAACACCTCCTGATGCAGCGCCTATCCAAATATTATTTGGATTCGCTACTTCTACATCAATAGAAGTCACACGACCACTCATGGAAGCTGGACCCACATTACGTGGTTTCCAATTTTTAAATACTTTATTAATGTCCACTTTTGTTTCAGTGGCAGCTACTACAGGCGCTGTTTTTTTTGCCTTCTGAGCTGATAAATTAGTCATTGACAAAATAGATGCCAAAACGATAGACCCAAGAATAGATATACGCATAATTATAGGTTTACTTATTTTGAAATAAATAGAGTACCTAAGCTATAATATTTTAGGCAAAAAATGGAGAAAAAACCCAAGAAAAGGATGAACTAAAGGCGTTCGATTATTCCGGCAATACCCTGACCACCACCCACGCAGGCAGTCACTATGCCATATTTCTTATTAAGTCGTTCTAAATCGTTCAAAATTTGAACGGTTAATTTACTACCCGTGCAACCCAAAGGATGACCCAAGGCAATGGCACCGCCGTTAATATTGACTTTATTTGTATCTAAATTAAGGGTTCTAATTACGGCTAAAGATTGAGAGGCAAAGGCTTCGTTTAATTCAAATAGATCAATTTGGTCCTTTGTCATGCCCGCCTGCTTTAATACTTTTGGCACAGCCTCAATAGGACCAATGCCCATAATTCTTGGGTGCACTCCAGCGGAGGCGCAGTTCACTAAACGTCCAATTGGTTTTAAACCCAAAGAGTTCATTAATTTTTCACTCATCACCATTACAAAACTAGAACCATCACTTGTTTGAGAGGAGTTACCTGCAGTCACAGAACCTTTTACAGCAAAGGCTGGTTTTAATTTAGCCAAGGCTTCAATAGTGGTATCTGCTCTTACGCCTTCATCTGTATCTATAGTATACGTTCGATTAGCTCTTTTATTTTTTTCGTTGATATAGGTTTCATTTATTTCAATAGGTAAGATTCCTTTTTTGAAATATCCATTATCAATAGCTTGTTTTGCTTTTTGATGTGATGCTAATGCAAATGCATCTTGATCTTCTCTAGAAATTTTATATTCATTGGCTACTGCTTCAGCAGTTAAGCCCATTGATAAATAATAATCTGGTTCATCTACTGTAATAGAATACGCTGGAACTGTTTTCCAGCCTGCGGTTGGGACCATCGACATCGATTCTGTTCCACCTGCAATGATACATTCCGCCATCCCTGTTCTTATTTTTGCAGTAGCCATGGCAATACTTTCTAAACCACTTGCACAGTATCTATTAATAGTAATACCTGGTACTTCAATGCCTAAAGCTTTCGCTGCAATTATTCTACCAAACTGTAATCCTTGTTCTGCTTCAGGAACTGCATTGCCCACAATAACATCATCTACTAATTTTGGATCAACAGAGGGTAAAGTTTTCATTAAACCCTTGATAACTTCAATGGCTAATTCATCGGAACGCATGAACCTAAAACCACCCTTTTTACTTTTTGTAACAGCTGTTCTAAAGCCAGCAACGATATACGCTTCTTGCATAAAATATAAATTTTAACACCCTAAATGTAGTCATTTTTGTAAAAAGTTGTTTATGCAACTAAATATTTCATCGTAAATTTGTGGTATGCTATATTCATTGCTAAGAAACAGCTTATTTATGCTCCCTCCCGAAACTGCACATCATCTTAGTATGGGCGGTTTGCAATTGGCGCATTCCCTCCCTTTTGTAAAAAATCAATTAGCCAAACAATTCCAATACAATGCATCCGATTTATCTAAAACTTGCTTTGGTATTCAATTTCCCAACCCTGTAGGATTAGGTGCAGGCTTTGATAAAAATGCCGCTTATTTAGATGAGTTAGAAATGCTGGGTTTTGGATTTGTTGAAATTGGAACGGTCACCCCCAAACCACAGACAGGAAATGCCCAACCTCGTTTATTTAGAATACCCGATCAAAAAGCATTAATAAATAGAATGGGTTTTAACAACGATGGAGTGGAAGTCATTGCAAAAAGATTAAAAGCAAGAAAAGCTAAAAATAATTCCCCTTTAATTGTAGGTGGAAATATTGGAAAAAATAAAGTGACCGAAAACAGTGATGCTTGGAAAGATTATTGCACCAACTTTACAGGACTAGAAGAAGTAGTAGATTATTTTGTGGTGAATGTAAGTTCTCCTAATACACCTGGACTGCGCGAACTACAAGAAAAAGAATCCTTAAGAAAAATATTTGCAGCGTTGCAAAATTTAAATAAAAATAATAAACCTATTTTATTAAAAATTGCACCCGATTTAGAAACTTCGGCATTAGACGATATCATCGCATTAACCAATGAAATAAAGATAGATGGGTTGGTTGCAACCAATACCACCATTGATCGTAGCTTACTTAGTACAATGAATCAAGAGAAAGGAAAAAAAATGGGCGCAGGTGGATTAAGTGGTCTACCATTATTAGAAAAGTCCACTGAAGTATTAAAATATTTACACAAAGGAATTGCAGGTCGCATTCCCATTATTGCTAGTGGTGGTATATTCACAGGAGCCGATGCAGAGTCAAAAATAAATGCAGGCGCTTCCTTGGTTCAAATATGGACAGGATTTATTTATGAAGGGCCCATGATTGTAAAAAATATCTGTCAGCACCTAAGTGCCAATAAATAATTATGATCACCATCCAAGATTTTTGCTTTAGCGCTTTTCAAGAGAATACTTATGTTTTATACAATGAGTTCAAAGAAGCTATTATTATTGACCCGGGTTGTTATACCCGCATAGAAGAAAAAATATTATCTGATTTTATTCGTAAAGAAAATTTAAAGCCCAGCTTATTATTAAATACGCATTGTCATTTAGACCATGTATTTGGCAATAATTATGTGAGTGAAACCTATGGACTGACTGCACATATTCATCCTAATGAACAAATTGTACTAGACCGTTTACCCGAAGCCGCCGCTAAATGGGGTGTGCCTACTGAAGCCTACAAAGGACCTATTCAATATATTCAAGAAGGCGAAATTATCTCATTGGGTAAAGACAGTTTTAAAGTATTACTTACCCCAGGACATTCTCCAGGAAGTGTTTGTTTTTATCACGCCGAACAAGATTTTATGATTGGTGGAGACCTTATTTTTAAAGACGGTGTTGGCCGTACCGATTTACCAGGTGCCAACCCCTTGGACTTAATCAAAAGTATTCGCGAACAAATATTTCCTTTACCAGACAGCCTTACTATTTACTCAGGCCATGGACCAGTCACTACTTGGGGCAGAGAAAAAGAGCATAACCCTTATATTAAGCATATTCGTAGTCAATCTTAACCTATAAATAGTGTTTAGTTAACAATTTGATAATGTAGACTCACTTCATAGATCTGCTATTTAAAGGGTAATTTCGCACTATTAATTATGGAAGCACCTATAAAAATATTGATTGCAGACGACGAACCTGATATTATTGAAATCATTAGCTTTCATTTAAATAAATTAGGCTACGAAGTAGCCACTGCCAAAGACGGCAGCGAGGCCATTGAAAAAGCAAATTCATTTGCACCAGACTGTATTATATTAGATGTGATGATGCCCAAAAGAACTGGCTTTGAGGTTTGTGAATATTTAAGAACGCAGAAACAATTTGACAAAACACTTATTGTATTACTTACTGCCTTAAACGATGAAGATTCACATATTAAAGGATTAGAATTAGGAGGAGATGATTTTATTAGCAAACCTATTAGCCCTAAAGTATTAGTAAGTAGAATTACGGCTCTATTTAGAAGATTACAACCTATTGAATCAGATAAAAAAGTAATTACTATTAATGATTTAATAATTGATATTACACAATATAAAACGGTATTAAAAGGCATAACCCATGTGCTTGCCAAAAAAGAATTTGAATTATTATACTTACTAGCAGCTCAAGCAGGTCGCGTTTTTTTAAGAGGCGAGATACTATCTCAAGTATGGGGAAACGATGTTATTGTGGGAGACCGCACCATTGACGTACACGTTAGAAAAATTAGAGCAAAATTAGGCATCGATTGCATCACCACCGTAAAAGGGGTTGGATACAAATTCGATTATTAGATCAATTTATTAAATCAATTATTAGGAAGATTTAATACCTTCACCCTGTCTAATTAAAGGGTTCCTATTACATGTTTAAAGAAAAGAACTTAACGCCCAAACAGCTGGCAGCTTTAACTGCGCTACTACTGGCTTCACTAATAGCCTTGAGCATCTTCATGTTATTTTCGAATGCAAAATTGTGCATTACTTATTTTATTGTAAGTTTTATTAGTATCTATTTATTAATGGATCAAATTTTAGAATATTTTATTTATCGAAAAATAAAATTAATCTACAAACTTATTTCTCAAACCAAGGCGAGCAAAAGAGAAGAAGCTTATCAAAAATATGTACTCCCTAAAAAAGGCATTGACGATGTAAGAGATGATGTAGAACAGTGGGCTGCCCAAAAAACAAAAGAAATTCAAGACTTACAGTCCAATGAAGCTTTTAGAAAAGAATTTTTACAAAACTTATCGCACGAAATTAAAACACCCATATTCGCTATTCAAGGTTATTTAGAATTATTGGGCGATGGCGCCATGGACGAACCCGATACTGGCAAAAAATTTGTACAACAAGCGCAGTCAAATGTACAAAGGCTGGTTCAATTATTAAGTGATGTAGATGCTATTACCAATTTAGAAATTAATAAAGATCCCATTTTAAAACAATCTTTTATTATTCAAGATATTATCAATGAAGCAATAAATAATTTAAGCGTAAAGAGGATGAAAAAAAATATTCAATTTCAATTTAAAAAAGGATCTGAATCTCCCATTTATGTTTTTGCAGATAAAAATAAAATTTATCAGGTCATGGTGAATATCTTATCCAATGCTACTAAATACGGTAAAATTGATGGCCAAATTACAGCCAGTGTCTATAAAATGGAAGATGAAAAAATACTCATTGAAATTGGTGATGACGGGATTGGTATTGATGAAGAACATCTTCCTCGTTTATTTGAAAGATTTTACCGAACCGATGATGCAAGAGCCCGTGAAATTGGAGGCACAGGCTTAGGACTGGCTATATGCAAGCATATTGTTGAAGCCCATGGAGAAACTATACATGTTAGAAGCAAGGTAAATGTGGGTACTACCTTTGGATTTACCCTAGCAAGCAAAGCATAATTTTCGTTACTTTTGTTGCAAATATTTTCGAATGCAAACTATTCTTGTTACAGGCGGCACTGGCTATATTGGCGCTCATACCATTGTCGATTTAATTGAAAATGGGTTTGAGGTTATCTCTGCCGATAACTTATCGAGGTCTTCTGCTGATTGCTTAAAAGGCATTGAAAAAATTACAGGTAAAAAAATAAAAAATTACGAAATTGATTTAACGGATAAAAAAGCAACGGAAGAAATTTTTATAGGTCATAAAAACATTACAGGGATTATTCATTTTGCTGCCTATAAAGCGGTAGGCGAATCGGTTGAAATGCCTCTTGACTATTATCAAAATAATATTAGTTCTTTAATTAATCTTTTGCAATTAGCAGTACAGTACCAAGCCAAACATTTTATTTTTTCTTCTTCTTGTACCGTCTATGGCAATCCAGATAAAATTCCTGTCACAGAACAAACGCCTTTAAAAACAGCAGCCTCTCCTTATGGAGCTACTAAGCAAATGGGAGAAACCATCGTACACAATGCAGCCCTAGCGCATCCACTTTCTGCTATCTTACTTCGTTATTTCAATCCAGTGGGTGCACATCCTTCTATTGCCATTGGAGAATTGCCTATTGGACGTCCTCAAAATTTAGTACCTGCTATTACACAAACAGCCATTGGTAAATTACCTAAGATGCAAGTTCACGGCAATGATTATGATACCCGCGATGGTAGTTGTATTCGCGATTATATTCATGTTTGCGATATTGCACATGCGCATACTTTAGCTTTACAACTTTCTATTAAAGAGAATAAATTAAATAATTGCGAAGTTTTTAATTTAGGTACAGGCAATGGCATTAGCGTTCTCGAAGCTATTGAAGCTTTTGAAAAAGTATCAGGTGTGAAATTAAATTATGAAATAGGACCAAGAAGGGCTGGTGATATTGTGGCTATTTATGCCAACAACGACTATGCCATTAAAAAACTAGGCTGGCATTGTAAATTTGATTTAAATGAAATGATGCGCACTGCTTGGGAATGGGAAAAAGCGATTGCAGGAAAATAATTATTACTTCTAATTATTGTTTCACTAGCATCTTCTCTGCATTCTCTGCTACTTGAAGCGCTTCGATAAATTCTTCAATCTCACCATTTATCACTGCATCTAAATTATAGGAAGTCACACCCACTCTATGATCGGTTACTCTACCTTGCGGCCAATTATAAGTTCTAATTTTAGCACTTCTGTCTCCAGTACTTACCAAGGTTTTACGATGTCTTGAAATTTCATCTTCTTGTTTACGTACTTGCTCTTCGAATAATTTTGTTCGCATCATGCCCATCGCTTTTTCACGGTTACCTAACTGTGAACGCTCTGTTTGACAAATAATAACCGTGCCCGTTGGAATATGCGTTAACATCACTTTCGTCTCTACCTTGTTTACGTTCTGTCCACCCGCACCACCGCTTCGAGAAGTTTCCATTTTCACATCTGCCGGATTCAGCACAAAGTCTACTTCTTCTGCTTCTGGCATGACGGCTACTGTAGCTGCTGAAGTATGCACCCTACCTTGTGTTTCAGTAGAAGGTACACGTTGTACACGGTGTACGCCACTTTCAAATTTCATGGTACCATATACATCTTCACCCACTACTTCTAATATCACTTCTTTATAACCACCCACTGAACCTTCACTCTCACTTACTAATGCTACTTTCCATCCTTTTTTCTGGCAGTACCTTGTATACATCGTAAGTAAATCACCTACAAATAAACTTGCTTCATCACCACCTGTGCCTGCTCTTAATTCAATAATGGCATTTTTATCATCCTGGGGATCCTTAGGTATCAATAATTTAGTTAACTCTTTTTCAAGGCTGTCTTTCTCTGTTTCTAATCCCGGCATCTCCATTTTTGCCAACTCACGCATTTCTGCATCATCCCCATTCAAGGTTTCTTTGGCAAATTTATGCTCTTCCAACACCTTCATATAACGCTCATAGGGTATAATAATCTTCTCCAAGGAACGGTATTCCTTGCTCATTTTACCAAATTCTGATTGGTTATTGATAATCTCTGGATTGGTCAAAGCCACACCCA
>SHWX01000052.1 GCA_009693615.1 Chitinophagaceae bacterium
ATTATTTAGGAGGGGGGAATTTTCAAAAGGCCCAAACAGAGATTGCTCATTCATAGATCGCCCTGCAAAGATACATGCAGTTTTTATAAATTGACTCAAGGATTAGCAGAGATTTTGCCCCTAAAGTTAAACAGGATACTTAGCTAGGATAAAGAACCCTTTCAAGCCTAAAAAACAAGTCTAGGTATTCAGTTTTTTCTACATTATTTATCACTTATTTATTGCCACTAATTAGAAATTTATGCAGAATTCATTGTAATTTTATAGCATCCTCAAGCCTTAATAATCCTAGCCCTTTTGTATGAAGCATTTTTTATTATTCAGTTTTTTATTTTCAATAAGCTTAGCGATTCAGGCACAAAATGAAACACAAAAACTAGCTTTATTAAATAGCGCGAAATACTTTGAAATAAAATCAAGGGCCAATTATACGCAGGCCATTCTTAAGGCAAAAGAAAATGGCTGGCCCATTCGCTATAAGAGTAAAAACAATGCATCTGTTAATTTAGTTGGAATAGATGCATTTGGTCAACCTAAATACCTAACCACTTTTGCCGATCCTATTCAAGCCATTACCATTAACACTAATAAAGTTTGGCCTGGTGGTGGTTTAGGATTTAATTTAACTGGCGCTACTGATATCATGACCAATAAATTAAATATCTGGGATGAAGGGGTGCCGCGTCCTACCCATCTGGAGTTTGGTGGAAAATTAGTAGAAAAAGACAATGCCACTAAAACAGTAGATCATAGCACACATGTAGCAGGTATTATGTTTAGCAAAGGATTAAATCCGCTTGCAAAAGGAATGGCTTATGGTATCAAAGGGGCCTCTTCTTATGATTGGTTTGATGACGAATCAGAAATGGCAACTGCTGCTGCAAATGGCTTATTAGTATCTAATCATTCTTATGGAAACATTGCAGGATGGGAATACAACGACGATTCTACAAGATGGGAATACAATGGAAAATGGAATGAAAAAGAAGATTATAAATTTGGCTATTATGATGATGGTGCACAAGCCATGGATTCAATTGCTTATAATGCGCCCAACTATTTAATAGTAAAGTCTGCAGGTAATACACATGCAAGTACTGGTCCTAAAGTGGGAGATACTTATTGGAGACGTGATGAAAATGGAAAATGGTACAACGCAGGCAATAGACCTGATAGTTTAAGTAGTAACAATGCTTTTGAGACACTCCCAATGGATGTGAATGCGAAAAATATTTTAACGGTAGGCGCCGTTTTAGGCATCGCTGCTGGCTATTCAAAAAAAGAAGATGCTATCATGACAAGTTTTAGTAGCTGGGGACCCACAGATGATGGCCGTATTAAACCCGATATTGTAACGGATGGTCAATCGGTTTATTCCACTACCAGTAACAGCGATTCTAGCTATGGATACTCTAGTGGTACTTCCATGGCCTCTCCTGGCGCTGCCGCTTCTTTATTTTTATTACAAGAATTGAGTCAGCAAATTGTTCCTAATAAGTTTATGCGTTCTGCCACCATCAAGGGCTTAGCTATTCATAGCGCCAATGAAGCTGGTTTATTTCCAGGTCCTGATTATAAATTTGGATGGGGTTTATTAAATATTGGCGAAGCCGCTACTGTATTAAGTAACGCACTTACTAATAAAAATAGTAGTTCAAGCACAGATTTAGTGTATGAAAATGTTTTAGAAAATAAAGCATCTTATTCAGTAAGCGTAATTGCCTCTGGTAACAAACCTTTAAAAGCAACGCTTTCTTGGACCGATATCAAAGGAACTATTGAAACAAGTTTAAACGATACTACCCGCCGATTAGTAAACGATTTAGATATAAAAATTACCAAAGACTCTATTACTTATTTTCCTTGGAAATTAAATCCAAAAGTTCCAGAGGACCCTGCAACTAGAGCAATTAATTGGGTGGATAATGTTGAAAAAGTTGAAATTGATTCCACCTTAGTAGGTACTAGTTATACGGTCACCGTGAATCATAAAAATAGTTTAGTGAGAGGGCAACAAGCTTACTCATTAATACTAAGTGGTGCAGGTGGAACCGCTTATTGCACATCCACTGCTACTGCTGCTGCAGGCACTCGAATGGATAGCGTAACAATGGCTGGTAAGGTTTTTGCCAACACAGGCACTAAGCAGTACATCGACAATAGCAATATTATTATCAATGCAGAACCCAATGGTATATTGCCTATTAGTATAAAATTAGGCAGTACCGACGCTTCCGATAATACCCGCTTTCTAAAAGTATTCATTGATTATAATAATAATGGTGTTTTTGAAGATACCGAAACAGTTTTATCAAGTGCTGCTTTAAAAAATGGAACCTATACAGGCGTGATTAATTTTCCAGAAAACTTAGTAGTAGGAAAAATTACCAAACTTAGAATTGTTGTAACAGAAACCGATGCTAGTAGCAATGTAAAAGCTTGCGGTAACTATACAAGCGGAGAAACACAGGATTATACTTTAAAAATTATCAACCCTTCTATTGATTTACAGGTTTCTGAAATTATGAATCCTGTTGCTGGTTTAGCTAAAAGAGATAACCAATTTATTACTGCAAAAATTGCAAACCTTGGCTCTACTGCGCAAACTAATTTCCCATTAAGTTTAGTAGTGAAAAAAGGAAGCAGCACTGTCTTATCTATTAATGAAACTTTTACGGGTCGTTTAAATGGTCAGGAAAGTATGAGCTATACTTTTCAAAAGCCCATTAGTATTGCAGCCAATGAAACCTATTCATTTACCGCAACTGTTAATCTTGCCAGCGATCAACAAAAAGCAAATAATAGCATCAATGCCACTATCGTCAGTGCCGCTGAAAGCAACGCCCCAGAAGCAACTGCCACTAATTGCAATGGTTCATTAAAATTAGCAGTTTTATCCCCCATCGCTACTGCAAATTATGTTTGGTATGATAGTGCCAATTTGCAAACTCCCATCGCTGTGGGTGCTAACCCAGGTGGTAGCACTAGTACAAAAAATAAATTATATGTTACAGAAGGTTATCAATCGGTAGTAGATCCTTTAAGAAATAATACATTAGGTAGTAGTGGCGGCTACAATAGTTTTGCTGGTAATTTTGTAAAAATAAATGCAGCTGGCCCACTCAATATCGAAACTGTAAAATTATATACAGGTTATCCTGGAAAAGTAGAATTTATTTTAGCCAGTTTTGGTTCTTTTTCTGCCGATGGATCTACCTACTCCTATTTTCCTTTACAAACTACTTCTTTAAATGTTCCTGCAAGTAGTCCTACCCCCATAGCAGCTACCAGTACTTCTGGCACTCCTTTTGTAGACGGAGATACAGGAAGAATTTATGCACTAAATTTTAAAATTGCACAAGCAGGCGATTATATCATTATTATTAAATGCGATAGTGCCACTGTTTTTAGAAATAGTGGTTTAAAAGACCCTACCTATCCCATTGGGCCTAATAAAATATTTAGCTATACGGGTAATAGTGTTCAAACGGCATCTGGTAATTTTCAAACTTTTTTCTACTTTTTCTATAGTACTCAAATTAAAGCAGGCAATACACTAAGTGCTGCTAAAGAAGTTATAGTGACAACATCTGAAAAGCCTAGCTTCATTTTTACAGACAGTACTTTAAAGGCAACAAGCGCTTCTACTTATCAATGGTACTTAAACGATGAAGCCATTTTAGGTGCAACCATTCAAAATTATCGTCCCTCTACCAATGGTATGTATAAAGTGGCTACAAAATTAGGCAACTGTACCTCTGTTTCAGATAGTAGGTTAATTATGGCCACCCCTATTGAAGAAGCCCAACCCAAAGAAATAAGTTTAAGAATTAGTTCAGTTGATTATATTGAGAACATGATTAGAGGAAATAGCTTTTATGTACAGTTTAGTAATATTCAAACGGAAGGCATTTCACTAGATATTTTGAACTCAATGGGTAGCAATGTATTTCATAAAGAAAATTTAATCAACCAAAGAAGTCCACAACGTATCAATATCAATAACTTAACAACAGGCGTTTACTTCGTTAAAATTTATGCCAATAAAAAGGTATATATTCAACGAGTATTCATTACTAATAATTAATAATAATTAAAACGTACAACTATGGCATTAGAATGGATGGAATCAGTTCTTACTAAAATTGAGAATGAAACACCCAATACGAAAAGGTTTTATTTTGAAATTCCAAATTTGGAAAAATTTGATTTTATACCCGGTCAGTTTGTAACACTGGACCTGCCTATTCATGAGCAGAAAAACAAACGCTGGAGAAGTTATTCCATTGCCTCAGAACCGAATGGTACCAATACTTTCGAACTCGTTATTGTGTTATTGGAAACTGGTTTAGGTACTACTTATTTATTCAATGAAGGTAAAGTGGGTACAAAAATAACTTTAAGAGGGCCACAAGGTGTATTCGTACTTCCTAAAAATTTCGAGCACGATGTATATTTTATTTGTACAGGTACAGGTATCGCTCCTTTCAGGTCTATGATAAGGTATATACATGAGCATAAAATTGCACACAATAATATTCACCTCATTTTTGGCTGTCGTAAATTTGAAGATGGCTTATACATCGATGAATTAAAAGAAATTGAAAGCAAAGAACCTGGTTTTCATTTTCATCCATGCTATTCTAGAGAAGCAGAAGTTCCAGCGGGTTCACACAAAGGATATGTACACCCCGTGTACCAAGAATTACTAAAAGAAAACAAAGAAACAGCACATGTTTGGTTATGCGGATGGAAAGCCATGATTGATGATGCGCGTAAAAATATGGCCGAATTAGGGTTGGATAAAAAGCAAGTGCATTTTGAATCATTTGGATAAAACCTTTGTCATTCAAAAATAACTCAGTTATTTCTTTCGAAAGCTTCGTCATTCAAAATACTAATTTTTCGCTCGCTCTGCGCAATGCTCGAAAGCTCGCTCAAAATTGTATTTCTGAATGCCTCAGTTTTAACAAAAATTTCTAACCAATTAGTGCAAACGAAAATTAGCGATATTAATTAATATGCGCTAATACCAACTCCTTAATTTTACTCAAAGCGATACGCTCTTGCAGCATACTATCGCGGTAGCGAATAGTAGCCGTGCCATCTTCTTTGGTTTGATGATCAATGGTGACGCAAAATGGTGTTCCAATAGCATCTTGACGACGATATCTTTTTCCAATCGCATCTTTCTCTTCATAAAAACAATGAAAAGATTTTTTACAATCGTCCATTAATTCTTTAGCAAGTTCTGGCAAGCCATCTTTTTTAGTCAAAGGAAGAATGGCTAATTTATTAGGGGCTAATTTGGCTGGTAAATGAAGTACCACTCTTGAATCGGTAGTACCGTCTTCTTTATTAATTGTTTCCTCTTCGTAAGAATTGGCTAATATCAACAAGAACATTCTATCTAAACCAATAGATGTTTCAATAACATAAGGAACATAATGCTGATTAATCTCCGTATCAAAATACTGCATCTTTTTTTTGCTAAACTCTTGATGACGGGTTAAATCGAAATCGGTACGAGAATGTATGCCCTCTACTTCTTTAAATCCAAAAGGGAATTCATATTCTATATCTAAGGCCGCATCGGCATAGTGTGCTAATTTAACATGGTCATGAAAACGGTATTTTTCTGGCGCAATACCTAAACTTAAATGCCAATTCATACGCTCGTTCTTCCAATGCTCATACCACTCTTTCTGTGTACCTGGCTTAATAAAGAATTGCATTTCCATTTGTTCAAACTCACGCATTCTAAATATAAACTGACGCGCCACAATTTCATTTCTAAAAGCCTTTCCCGTTTGTGCAATACCAAAAGGAATTTTCATCCTTGCTGTTTTTTGCACATTTAAAAAGTTCACAAAAATACCTTGGGCTGTTTCTGGTCTTAAATAAATAGTACTGGCTTCTTCCGCCACTGCCCCTATTTCTGTAGAGAACATTAAATTAAACTGTCTGATCTCTGTCCAATTACTAGTGCTACTCACTGAACAAGTAATTTTATTTTCTTCTATTAATTTTTTAAGACCTTCAAAATCTTCTTTGGCTAATAAGGCGTCCATAGCTGCTAATAACTTATCGGCAGCTTCCTTATTCCCTTTAGCTATTAAAGCATCGGCGTGCCCTTCAATTAAATGATCTACTCTATATCTTTTTTTACTTTCTTTATTATCAATTAAAGGGTCGCTAAAACTATCTACGTGTCCGCTCGCCTTCCAAGTGGTAGGATGCATAAAAATAGCCGCATCAATACCCACAATATTTTCATTCAGCTGGGTCATACTATTCCACCAATAGTCTCTGATATTTTTTTTCAATTGTGCACCGTAAGGGCCGTAATCATAAACAGCGCTTAATCCATCATATATTTCACTACTAGGAAATACAAATCCGTATTCCTTGGCATGGGAAATGATTGCTTGTAATGTGATGTCTGGTTGTACCTTACTCATAGGTTGCAAATATACTGCGAGATTATATTATGGATGTAATTTTTCATTGTTTTGATGCCTGGAGCTGTCTCTGAGGGTTTTCTTTTCAATATTTTTCTCCAAAGCAGTGGTCAAATCAACACCGGTTTGGTTGGCCAAGCATATTAATACAAATAAAACATCGGCCATTTCATCGGCAAGTAGTAGCTCCCTTTCTTTATTTTTAAAGGACTGGTCTCCATATTTGCGCACCAATATTCTAGATAATTCTCCCACTTCTTCCATTAAAATACCCAAATTAGTGAGTTCACTAAAATATTTTACGCCCACTGTCTTTATCCAGTTGTCTACTTTCTGCTGCGCCTCTTGTATTGTTATTTCATTTGCCATTTGAATGCTTTATTAATGTTACTATGTATTATTTTTTTACTTCTTACTATTAATAGTGTTAAGGTCTAAATATATTATTCTTTATTTTTTGAATCTACAATTATTGTTACAGGACCATTATTAACCAATGCCACTTTCATGTCTGCGCCAAAGACTCCTGTTTGAATAGGCGCGCCCATATCCACAGTTAATTTTTTAATTATAGCTTCGTAAAGTGGAATGGAGATATCATGTTTTGCAGCAGCAATATAGGAAGGCCTATTCCCTTTTTTAGTACTAGCATGTAAGGTAAACTGGCTCACTAGTAAAATATTACCCCCTACTTCTTTCACGCTCAAATTCATGACACCTTCTGCGTCATCAAAAATGCGCATTTGCACTATCTTATTGGATAGCCAGTCCACATCCTCCATGGTATCGGCCGTTTCAATACCCAAAAGCACCATTAAACCCTTTTGGATAGACCCTACTATCTGCCCATCTATGGAAACGCTTGCCTCATTTACTCTTTGAATAACCACTTTCATAATATTACCAATTTCTACATGAAGATAAACAAAACTATTTTCACTAATTTAGCTGTAATTTCAATCCCTTGAGTAGTTTAAAAAAATTAGCCAGTCAAACCGCATGGTACGGACTTAGCTCTATTGCAGCTAGGTTTATTAGTTATTTGCTGGTACCCTACCTTACTTATAAGTTTACCGAATCGGCTTACGGAGAAATGTCCATTGTTTACTCTTTTATTCCGTTCCTAAATGTGTTGGTGACCCATGGAATGGAGACCGCTTATTTTAGATTTGGGAGCAAAGAAAATGAAGAAAAAATATACCATACTAGCAGTATTTCAATGATGATGGTAACAGCAGTGGTACTTATGGTACTTATTAAATTTAGTGCTCCCGTTGCATCGCTTTTACAAATAACCGCACATCCCGAATACATTACACTAATAGCCTGGGTGGTGGGCTTAGATGCACTTGCCACTATTCCTTTTTCAAGATTAAGAATGGAAGGCAGACCTAAAAAATTTGCATTTATAAAAATTGGTGGCATTGTTCTAAATATTTTAGCTACTTATTATTTTATAAGTATACTTCCTACTTATATCGCTACGCATCCTGGTAGTGTAATTAGTTCTTGGTATAAACCAGACTGGGCAGTGGGATATGTTTTATTAGCAGGTATTGTTCAAAATGTTTTTGTTTTATTATTATTGAATAAAGAAATAGGTGCCTTACGTTTTAGTTTTGATTTTGATTTATGGAAACAAATGATGTTGTATGCACTTCCATTAATTATTGTGGGTTTTGGTGGCGTGGTGAATGAAACATTTGATCGAATTATGTTAGGTTGGTGGGCGCCAGGCGGATCCCCTGATGCCAATAAAGCCATTGTAGGCATTTATAGTGCTTGTTATAAATTATCCATTTTAATTACTATTTCAGTACAAGCTTTTCGGATGGGTGCTGAACCTTTTTTCTTCAAACAATCCGAAGAAGACAATGCCCCAAAAACCTATGCAAGGGTGATGAAATTTTTTGTCATCACACTATGTATTATGTTTTTAATGGTGGTTTTATACTTAGACATTTGGAAAGAATTCATTCGCAATCCCGCCATGTACGTGGGACTTCGCGTAGTACCCATTTTATTAATAGCCAATATATTTTTAGGCGTTTATTATAATTTAAGCATTTGGTATAAGCTTAGCAATAAAACCATGGCAGGGGCTTGGATTACCCTACTAGGCGCGGTTATTACCATTACCATTAACTTTATAGCCATTCCTTATTTTAGTTATATGGCCAGTGCATGGGCTACTTTAGCTTGCTATGGCACCATGATGTATGTAAGTTATAAATGGGGTCAAAAAGTATATCCTATTCCTTATGCGACTAAAAAACTAATTGCCTATTTTGTAATTACTTTATTACTCTATGGTATTTATTTATTAGTAGAATTTATCACAAAAAATAATAGTATTCGACTTGGCATCGCAAGTTTTGAATTAATTGCCTTTATACTTTTTGTAGCCAGCATAGAAAAGAAAGAATTAAAATTATTATTACAAAAAAAGACAGAGGCAATAGTGTAAGATAAGAACACAAGCTTCTATAACTAAGGATCAAACTAAACGACCAACAAACTAACTAACTAACTAAAACAATCGCTTTTATGGCTGAAGATTTAACCATTACCAAAGGAGATAAAAAAACGCAGTACGAATCACTGCTACCACAAATACAAGGTTTACTAAGTGGTGAAACGAATTTAATTGCCAACCTGGGTAATATTACTGCTGCCTTAAAAGAACAATTCAATTGGTTATGGGTAGGTTTTTATTGGATACAGGAAGATGAATTGGTATTGGGCCCTTTTCAAGGACCCGTTGCTTGTACCAGAATAAAAAAAGGAAGAGGTGTTTGCGGAACGAGTTGGCAAAAAGAAGCCACTATTATAGTAGACGATGTTGAAAAATTTACAGGTCATATTGCATGTAGTAGTAATTCAAAATCAGAGATTGTGCTTCCTGTTTTTAAAGAAGGTAAAATACTGGGAGTTTTGGATGTAGATAGCAGCGAATTAGCAGATTTTGATACAGTGGATCAAGTTTATTTAGAGAAGATTCTAGCCATGATTCCATAGGCTTCCCAAAAATTGAAGATTCGTAATAAAAAATAAATTAAGTTTGCAACCCCTAAGCGGATGTGGCGAAATTGGCAGACGCACTAGACTTAGGATCTAGCGCCGCAAGGCATGTGGGTTCGACCCCCTCCATCCGCACCAAAAAGAAAAAAGCCCCTCGATTCATCGGGGGCTTTTTTTTATATAAATGGCTGTTTTATAGGTGCAAAAACTTACCTTTGCCCCCCTTAAACCTTAGAATTTAATAGAAAAATAATACATATGGCAAGTATAAAAAGAGAGAACATTGGCCTTCTGAATGAAAAACTTACGGTGACCCTCACCAAAGAGGACTACTACCCTAGTTTTGAAACTAGCTTAAAAAAGCATGCTAAAACAGCAAACATCCCCGGATTTAGAAAGGGCATGGTGCCAGCTGGCTTAATTAAAAAAATGTATGGGCAGTCTGTTTTTTCTGACGAAGTACTTAAAAAAGTAGAAGCAGAATTAAATCATTATATCAGCAATGAAAAATTAGAAATTTTTGCGCAACCACTTCCTATGGATACGCAAATGCTTCCTTTAGATGTGAATGCACCTACTAATTATGATTTTGCTTTTGAAGTAGGATTAAAACCTGCTTTTTCATTAAATGTAAAAGGCATTAAAGTAAAACGTTACAAAGTAAAAGTAACCGATGAAATGATTCAAAACGAAGTGGAAAGAATTCAAACGCGTAATGGTAAAATGACCGACCCTGAAATAGTGGAGTCTGATGAAAACGTAATTAATATCAGTTTTACTGAAACAGATAAAGACGGTAACGAAGTTGAAGGCGGTATATCAAAAGACAATTCTTTACTTATAAAATATTTTGCCCAGAAAGCAAGAAAGCAATTTATGGGCAAAAAGAAGGATGACACGGTGGTGATCCAATTGAGCAAAGCTTTTGAGGACAAGGAATTAGACATTATTGTAGGTGATTTAGGTATTTCAAAAAATGATGCCGATAAATATTTTAAAATACTTATCACGAAGGTGGGCTTAGTAGAAAAAGCTGCCTTAGATGAAACATTATTCTTAGCCACCTACCCTAATGATGCCATCAAAACTGAAGAAGCATTTAGAGCAGCTATCAAAAAAGATATTGAAGGTTATTATGAGCAACAAGCGAAAAATCAAATTCATGATCAAATTTATCATGGCTTAATTGATCAAACTAAAATGGAATTTCCAGTGGCCTTCTTAAAACGTTGGTTACAAAAAGGTG
>SHWX01000053.1 GCA_009693615.1 Chitinophagaceae bacterium
TGGAGGAATGACTAAATCTGTTTTTTCAAAACCCATTTCTTTTAAGCTAGGAAGTTTAAAAGCCTTGGTGTCTAAAAAATAATCGAGTAATTTTTCGGAAGGATGTTTTTTAGGAATTTTCTGCGCCCATACCGCTCTCCATTTATTCGCATAAGGGGTGTAAATAGTATAAGGCTTGCCATCGTCTTTAATAACCTCGTCTTTTTCAAAAATAACTTGATCCTTGAAATGATGATAGCTTGCGCCATTTTTTAAAGTCAGCGCTTCAATAGCTTTATCTCTCGCATTTGCCTTCGGACCATAATCGTGATTCGTATAAACAGAGGCTACCTTAAATTCAGTAAATAATTTTTCAAAAACTTCAACAGGTGTTCCATAATTTACCCAAAGCGATTTTCCTTTTTCAACTAATTCACTTTGTAAACGCGTAAGGGTTTGATGAATAAAATCTACCCTTCTATCGGCCTTGTCCTCGGATTGATCTAAAATATTTTTATCAAAAACGAATACAGGGAGCACCTGATGCCCCTCTAATTTGGCTTGATATAATGCATAATATAATCCAACATTATCCTGCCATCTTAAATCTCTTCTAAACCAAAAAACGGAGACTGCCTTTTTCATAATTTGTTTAACAATTTAAAACATAAATAGTTGGCTTTTATATTTAATTTTAGGTATGCAAATTAATAATATTATTTCTGCCTTAGAAAATTGGGCACCCCTAGCATGGCAAGAGCCTTATGATAATGCAGGCCTTATAGTAGGCAATCCCGACCATGAATGCACCGGCGTTCTTTGTTCTTTAGATTGTACTGAGGCCGTGGTGGACGAAGCTATTTCCAAAGGTTTGAATCTTATTGTAAGTCATCATCCCATTGTTTTTAAAGGGATGAAACAATTTAATAGTCATCATTTTGTATCAAGAGTGGTGGTCAAGGCCATCCAAAATAATATTGCGCTTTATGCAATTCATACCAATTTGGACAACCTGCTCGATGGGGTAAATAAAACCCTGGCAGATAGGCTTCATTTGGAAAATAGGAGAATTTTAACACCCAAACCCGGTTTTAAGGATGAAAAAGGGGGAGAAATTGGATCAGGCTTGGTGGGCGAGCTTCCCCTTGAAACCGACGAGGCAGAATTTCTACAATGGATCAAAGAAAAACTAAATTTATCTGTCTTAAAACATACCCATTTCACCAAAAAGCCATTGAAAACCATTGCCTTATGTGGGGGTTCGGGTAGTTTTCTAATCAATGATGCCAAGGCCCAAAATATAGACTGTTTTATTACCAGCGACCTTAAATACCACGACTTTTTTGAGGCCGATGGCAAGATTTTACTCGTAGATATAGGCCATGGACAGAGCGAACAATGGGTAGCTTCCCTAATTGTTGCAAATTTAAAGCTTAAATTCCCTACCTTTGCCGTCCTCGAATCCTTGGTAAACACAGAACCTGTGCACTACCTTAAAGATTGAGGTTCACTTATTTAAGAGCATCCAAAAAATTTGAAAATATGGCATCAGTCAAAGACTTTTCGGTGGAAGAAAAATTAGTTAATCTTTATAAACTTCAAAGAGTAGATAGCAGCATCGATGAAATTGAAATTCTTCGTGGTGAATTACCTATGGAAGTAAAAGATTTAGAAGATGAAGTTCAAGGTTTGCAAAACAGACAAACTAGAATTGAAGAAGAAATTAATGGTATCACAGAATTTATCGATGAGAAAAAAACAATGATAAAAACGAGTGAGGAATTAATTGCTAAATACGAAAAACAAAGCGAGAATGTTAAAAACAATCGTGAGTTTGAAGCTATTAACAAAGAATTAGAAATGCAAGGCCTAGAGATTAAATTGGGCGAAAAACATATTCGTGACGCGAACGAAGAATTAGGAGAGAAAATTAAGGTCTTGGACGCTGCTAAGAAGACAATTGCTGTGAAAGATGGCGTTTTAACACATAAGAAAAGTGAATTAGAGAAAATTATCGCCGATACTGAAATTGAAGAGAAAGAATTAAGAAAAAATAGCGAAGATGCACGCGGACATATTGATGAGCGTTTACTATACAGCTACGACCGTATTAGAGATAGCTACCACAATGGCCTAGCCGTGGTAACTGTTGAAAGAGACGCTTGTGGTGGTTGCTTTAACTCTATCCCTCCTCAACGTCAAAGCGAGATTCGCCTTCACAAAAAAATTATTGTTTGTGAAAACTGCGGTCGTATTTTAGTAGAGGAAGATGTTACCAAGGAGTCTAAAAAGAAATAGAACTAAAATAGTTTAAAAAATATACACGAAAGGGTGGCCTAACAGCTGCCCTTTCTTTATTTTTACCCTATGAGAAAGTGGTGCTTGCTTACAATTTTATTTTTGGGATTGGGTGGAAACCTATCTGCTCAATTACAATATAATTGGAACGATAAGTCTCAACAAATTTACGATGCCATTACTTCGCTAAGAATTCCGGAAGCAAGAAAATGGTTAGAGCTAGAGAAAAAAAATAGTCCTCAAAACTTAATCAACCCTTTACTTGAAAGCTACGCCGATTTTTATCAATTGTTTTTCAATGAAAGTAGAAGCGACTACGAAAAACTATTTCCTCAATTTGAAAAACGTTTACAACTTTTTGAATCAGGCCCCAAACAATCTCCTTATTATTTATACTGTATAGGTGTTGCGCATTTACATAAATCACTAGTGGCTATTCGATTTGATAAAAACTTAGATGCCGCTTTAGAATTTAGAAAAGCCTATCTGACATTTAAAGACAATAAAAAAGCCTTTCCCAAATTCACCCAAGGCGATGTGTACTATGGTTTAATGACTACTATTATTGGTACTGTTCCTAAAGCCTATCAATGGATGGCAGGTCTACTAGGCATGACTGGTAAGATTACAGAGGGCAATGCCTTAGTGCTTAAATATATTAATAGTAAAGACGAATACAGTGCTAGAACAAGAAACGAGGCTTTGTTTGTGTATCCTTATTTACTAATGAACTTTGAAGGCAATCAAGAAAAAGCATTTGCCTTTATAGAATCAACTCCCTATAATTTTAAAAAAAATCATTACCAAGCATATATGGCGGTGAATTTATATTTAAACCATCAGCAGTCTAGCAAAGCTTTAAGCATTGTACAAGAAATGGAAATGTCTGATGCTTATTTACCTCTTCCTTTCTGGCAATATGAAATAGGCTATGCTTATATTAATGAATTAAAATTAGAGAAAGCGCAAAAGGCTTTTACAGAATTTGTTTCTACATTCAAAGGCAAGTTTTATGTGAAAGATGCCTATGAAAAATTAAGCTGGATTGCCTACATACAGGGCGATACCAAAAAAGCAGCTGCTTATAGGAGCAATGTTTTATCTCTGGGCAATCAAATTACCGATGCCGATAAACTCGCTTTTCAAAATGCAAAAAAAGGCAACTGGCCCCACCCTATTTTATTAAAAGCAAGACTGCTCAGCGATGGGGGTTATCAATCACAAGCCCTTGCCATTCTTGCAGGTAAAACCTCCAACGATTTTACCACAGATGCCGATAAAACCGAATTCGCCTATCGCCTTGCTCGTATATACGATTTAATGAAGGACCCGGATAATGCTATTCACTTTTATAAATCAGCTATTGAAAAAGGAGAAAACCTGACTGAATATTTTGCGGCCCGCGCAGCGCTACAAATAGGCTTAATTTATGAGCATAAAGGCTTATTTTCTAAAGCCATCGAGTATTTTAATACCTGTATTGCTATGAAAAACCACGCTTTCAAAAATTCCTTAGACCAGAAAGCAAAGTCGGGCATTCAGCGATGTTTAAAACAGTAGCTATTTTATTAACAAAATTTGTGCATCATTTTCGGGTAATGTATATTGCAGCTTGCCATGTTAATCAAATTAGAAATACAAAATTATATCTTAATAGATCATCTAAGCATTGATCTATCCAACCAACTCTCTGTCATTACAGGTGAGACGGGTGCGGGTAAAAGTATTATTATGGGTGCCCTAGGTTTAATATTGGGCGACCGTGCCGACAGCAGCGTTTGTAGAGAGGCTAGTAAAAAATGTTTTATTGAAGGAATATTTAAATTATCTGATCTAAAAAATCATCAATCGTTTTTTGAAGAAAATGAAATTGAATTAAACGATGAACTAATTATAAGAAGAGAAATAAACGCACAAGGAAAATCGAGGGCATTTATTAACGATACGCCTGTAACACTTACTATTCTAAAAGATTTAACCAGCAAACTAGTAGACCTGCACCAGCAGTTTGATACTATGGCCCTAGGTGATAGCGACTTTCAACGAACCGTTATTGACGCGCTGGCTGCTACCCAAAAAGAATTAGCGGAATACCAAGGCTCTTTTACGAAGTGGAAAGAAAACGAGAAAAAATTGCAAAGTCTTATTAGTCAAAAAGAAGATTTTGAAAAAACGGAAAGCTATAAGCAACATTTACACGAAGAATTAGCCGCTTTACAATTACAAGAAAATGAATTAGAAAATCTAGACCAAGAATTAAAGTTTTTAGAGAATGCGGTGGATATAAAATCGCAGTTAGCATCCTCTATTCAAATATTGGACCATTCCGATAACCCCATTGTGCAACAACTAAAACAAATGGGGCATAATTTAGAAAGCATTGTGAAATGGCAGCCCGATTTTGCGTCACTAGTGGCCAGGTTAAAAGCTGCGCAAATAGAAATTGCGGATATCGCTAGCGATTTAAGTACTTGGCAGGATAAAATTGACTTTGACGATAAAAAAATTACAACTATTCAAGAGCGCCTTTCACTTGGTTATAATTTACTAAAGAAACATAAAGTACAAACCACTGCAGAATTATTAAGTATTGCAGCGCAATTAGAAAAAGATTTATCCGAGGTGCTGAACTTGAATGATCAAATTAGTGAGCTTAGTAGTTTAGTAAAAAAATTAGAGAAAGAAGTGATTGCTGCAGCAGCGCAGTTAACAAGCAAGAGAGAAAAACAAATGACCCCTCTTACGAATAATGTCAATAAATTATTACACCAAGTGGGTATGCCCAATGCTAAAATAAAAGTAACCATTGACGAAGTACCTTACCATTTATTTGGTAAAGACAAAGTAGATATTTTATTTGATGCTAATAATACCCAAAAGTTTGAGCCTATTAAAAAAGTGGCAAGTGGTGGTGAATTAAGCAGGTTAATGCTTTGTATAAAATCATTGGTAGCAAAATCGGTAGACTTACCAACTATGATTTTTGATGAAATTGATACAGGTATTTCTGGAGAGCCTGCTAAACAAGTGGGATTACTTTTACAAAACTTAGGACAAGCTAGGCAGGTTTTATGTATTACCCATCAACCTCAAATTGCAGCCAAGGGCAATGCACACTTATATGTTTATAAAGAACAAAAAGGAAGCACCACACATACTTATTTGAAAACCTTGGATGCCAAAGAGCGTGTTCAACATATTGCTACCATGATTGGTGGTGACCCGCCTAGCAAGTCGGCCTTGGACAATGCTAAAGAACTGCTAGCTTCTTAATGTATTAGCAGTTTATTATTGTCTTTTTATAAGATATTATAATTATTTTTACAGCAATTAAATAAACCATTCAAATGGCGTACAATTTACTAAAAGGAAAAAGAGGAATTATTACAGGTGCTTTAGATAGCAATTCTATTGCTTGGAAAGTGGCCGAAAAAGCACATGAAGAAGGTGCCACCTTCGTATTAACCAATGCCCCTATTGCTATGCGTATGGGTGAGATTAATGCACTTGCAGAAAAAACAAATTCTAAAATTATACCTGCCGACGCAACCAGCGTTGAAGAATTAACCAACTTATTTACACAGTCTCAGGAAATTTTAGGGGGTAAAATTGACTTCGTTTTACATTCAATTGGAATGAGCGTGAATATTCGTAAAAAAATTGCTTACCCTGAATTGAACTATGATTATTATGCAAAGGGCGTGGATGTTTCTGCAATGTCTTTACATAAAATGTTAAGTGTTGCTTATAAAATGGACGCCTTGAACGACCATGCAAGCGTGGTAGCATTAACTTATGCAGCTGCTCAAAGAACCTTCCCTTTCTATACCGATATGGCCGATATTAAAGCCTTACTTGAATCTATTGCGCGTAGTTTTGGCTACCATTATGGCTTAAGAAACAAAGTGCGTGTGAATACGGTTTCTCAGTCTCCTACTAAAACGACTGCAGGTACAGGCATTAAAGGTTTTGGCGACTTTTTTGATTATGCCAATGCGATTGCGCCTTTAGGAAATGCTACAGCGGAAGATTGCGCTAATTATTGCGTGACTTTATTCTCCGATTTAACTAAAATGGTGACCATGCAAAATTTATTCCATGATGGTGGTTACTCTACCACGGGAGTAAGTGATATAATTATGCAAAAAGCAGGTATCACAGAAGCATAAACACAGAAGGATAAACACAGAAGGATAAAATGAACAAGAAAGAAATTAACCCAAAATTAGTAGAAGCCATAGGCTACTTTGGATCACTACTTAGTTGTGTGACTTTTGTACCACAGGTTTATTTAACTTGGGAAACAAAAAATGTAGAAAGCCTTAGCCTACTGATGATACTTATTGTGAACTTTAGTTGTATCGTTTGGTTAACCTACGCTTATTTAATTAAAAGTAAACCTGTACTGGTGGCCAATACCATTGTACTTATACTGAGTTTGATGTTGCTTTATTTTAAATTGACGTTTTAGGGAATTTACTTACTAACCCATCTTAATAAAAAAAGGCTAACAAAGTTTAGCCTTTTTTTATTTTCATAATTAGAAGAAGATATTATTGAGATTTATATTTTATAAAATCTCAATAATATCTAATAAAAAAAGAGTCCCGATAAATCGGGACTCTTTTTTTATTAATCATGAGAGACTAAAATACTAGGCGCTAGCTTTTTGCGAAAGCGCTTAGTATTTTAGTACTCATCTTCGTTGAACATAAAATCTTCGTGGCTTGGGTAGTCTGGCCAAATATCTTCAATACTTTCATATACTTCTCCTTCATCTTCTAACTCTTGCAAGTTCTCTACTACTTCAATGGGAGCACCACTTCTAATTGAATAATCAATCAATTCATCTTTGGTTGCTGGCCAAGGCGCTTCTTCTAAAAAGCCGGCTAATTCTAAAGTCCAAAACATAGCGTTATTTTTTGCAAAAGTAGCCGTATAAATGATATAACCAAATCTGTTTTTTCTACAGGATGTAAACAAATCTTTAAATTTTGTCAAAATTGACCGGGAATTGCTAGGTTTGTAGCATGGATCAATCGCCAAATCTACTAGTAGCCAAGGACATATGGAAGCAATACGGGCCCGTATCTGTGCTCAAAGGCGTTTCCTTGGAACTTAAGCGAGGGGAATTGGTAAGTATTGTTGGACCCTCAGGTGCCGGCAAATCAACCCTTTTATACATTGTAAGCAGTTTAGAAAAAGCAGATAAAGGACAGGTGTTTTTTGAGGGTCAAGATATCACCCAGCTATCTGAAACGGCACTAGCCCATTACAGAAATCAAAAAATTGGCTTCGTTTTTCAGTTTCACCATTTACTACCCGAATTCACGGCCATAGAAAATGTTTCTATCCCAGGATGGATTGCCAAAATGCCTTCCAAACAAATTCAGCAAAAGGCCATGGAGCTTTTAGATTTTATGGGCCTTTCAGATAAAATGGATAAAAAACCACATAGTTTATCGGGTGGAGAACAACAAAGAGTAGCGGTGGCCCGTGCTTTATTAAATAGCCCCGCAATTATTTTTGCAGATGAACCTACGGGTAATTTAGATAGCGAAAATGCAAACGCCTTACACCAATTATTTATTCGTTTAAGAAACGAAATGAATCAAAGTTTTTTAATTGTAACGCACAATGAATCGCTTGCCAGTTTAAGCAATCGTAGTTTAACAATGAAAGACGGGAAGTTTTTGTAAAATTACACCCTTGGTTTCCAAGGAGAATCGGGTACTCCATTTAAATGACCAATGTATCTTGATAAGACAAATAAGTAATCACTTAGTCTGTTCAAATATTTTATGACCATCGGTTCTACAAATAAATCTTCTTCTTGTAAATTAACGCACCAACGTTCTGCTCTACGACAAACACAACGCGCAATATGGGCAGTAGAAATAGCTTGATGGCCGCCTGGTAAAATAAATGATTTCATGGGCTCCAAGACTTCGTTCATCTTATCCATTAAAGATTCTAGATAAGCAATGTCTTCTTCTTTTAAATCGGGAATTTTTAAAGAAGGTTCTTTATCTGGATCACAGGCTAAAGAGGATCCCACTGTGAATAATCTGTCCTGCACTTCTTTTAAAACAGTTTTAATTTCAGCATCGGTAACTAAGTCGCTTAATAAGCCAATGAAAGAATTAAGCTCATCTACTGTACCATATGATTCAATACGAATATGACTTTTAGGAACACGGGTGCCTCCTATTAATGATGTACTGCCTAAATCGCCTGCTTTTGTATAAATTTTCATAATGCTATTATAAACCCTGCTTTAAAAATCTTTGACAGACCCACGGGGTTTTGATACTAACAAAACTAATAAAATAAAGTTCAAATAAGAATACTAGAAATGAGAAAAGTTCTTATTTACCGTATCAGTTTCCACATGACCGTCTCTTAAACGAACTACTCTATGAGCATAACGCGCAATATCTTCCTCATGGGTTACTAAAATAACTGTATTACCTGAAGAATGTATTTTTCCAAAAAGCTCCATGACTTCCACCGAAGTTTTAGAGTCTAAGTTTCCGGTTGGTTCATCCGCTAATAAAATTGAAGGGTTATTCACCAAGGCGCGTGCAATGGCCACACGTTGAATTTGACCTCCACTTAATTCATTGGATTTATGATGACTTCTATCTGCCAAGCCCACTTTTTCAAGTGCCACCAAGGCTCTTTCTAATCTATCTTTTTTGGAGACACCTGCATATACTAAAGGCAAGGCTACGTTTTCAGCAGCTGATAAGCGAGGTAGTAAATTAAATTGTTGGAATACGAAACCAATTTCCACATTTCTAATGCCTGCTAGTTCATCATCGGTCATTTTACTTACATCATGTCCACTCAAATTATACATACCACTTGTTGGTGAGTCCAAACAACCTAAAATATTCATAAGTGTACTCTTACCACTACCCGATGGGCCCATTAAAGCCACGTATTCATTTTTAAGAATATCAAGGTTGATACCCTTTAATACTGGAATGGCCTGACCCGCCATGAAATAACTTTTATTAAGCTCTCTTAATTCAATAACTGATGACATACTATTTTATTTACGTATTACTTTAGGTACTTTAAAGAATGTCCCATCTGCATCGGGGGCATTTTGCAAGGCTTCGGCTCTTGAAATAGAACCTTCAACTATATCGGCACGCAGCACATTTTTGGCATCACCCATATGCATTAAAGGAGCAATACCTGTGGTGTCTAATTCATTTAGCTTTTCAACAAATCCTACTAAATCCTGCATATCGGCCACTAATTTATCCATTTTTTCAGGCGCTACATTCAACCTCGATAAATGGGCCAAGTGGCTAACTAATTTACTATCAACTTGCATAATACAAATGTAGTTCAAAGCCCCCTACCTACAAGGCGCAATTGTTAAAAGGTCAAATGATGCAACCAGTGGCAAAAAAAATACCCAAAAATGGAAAGTTTTTTTGAAAATAGTTGCATAACTAACTAATTTTACAAAAATGCTTTATTTATGCAACGTTCAATCAAAAAAGTAGCCGTTTTAGGAAGTGGTGTAATGGGATCTCGTATTGCTTGTCATTTTGCAGGCGTGGGTGTAGAAGTATTATTATTAGATATGTTGAATCCGGGTACTGAAGAAAGTAAGAACGCTAAAGAAAGAAATAAATTAGTAGATGGTTCTTTACAAGCAGCCATTAAATCCAACCCCTCTCCTTTATACTTACAAAAATTTGCATCCAATATTAGCACTGGAAATTTCACCGACGATATGGCAAAAATTGCAAACGTTGATTGGATTATCGAAGTGGTAGTAGAGCGTTTAGATATTAAAAAACTCATTTACGACCAAGTAGAAAAATTTAGAAAGCCAGGTACATTAGTAAGTTCTAATACTTCTGGTATTCCTATTCATTTAATGGCGGAAGGACGCAGTGAAGATTTTCAAAAGCATTTTTGTGGAACGCATTTTTTTAACCCTCCGCGCTATTTACGTTTACTTGAAATTATTCCTACCGCTAAAACCGATCCAGCTATTATTGATTTTCATATGCATTATGGAGATGTGTTTTTAGGTAAAACCACAGTGTTATGTAAAGATACACCTGCCTTTATCGCCAACAGGGTTGGGGTTTTCAGCATGATGAGCGTTTTACATATCATGGAAAAATTGGAATTAAGTATTGATGAAATAGAATCTATCACTGGGCCTTTAATGGGCCGTCCTAAATCGGCTACTTTTAGAACAGCCGATGTAGTTGGAATTGACACTTTAGTAAAAGTGGCTGCAGGGGTGGCGGCTAATTGTCCTAATGATGAAGCCAAAAATATTTTTACTTTACCACCCTGGTTAGAAAAAATGGTGGCGCAAAATTGGTTGGGGGATAAAACTGGTCAAGGATTTTTTAAGAAAATAAAAACAGCTAACTCGAA
>SHWX01000054.1 GCA_009693615.1 Chitinophagaceae bacterium
AAAATCTTTTGCTGTTAGGGCAGCTACCGTGCTTTCAATGGTTTCAGTCGACATATCTATTCTATTATTAATTAGGATGCAAAACTACATAAAGAAGGCCAATTTTTCTAGTTAAAATGGCAATTTTGAGCGCAGAAATGGCTTTTTTTTGATCAAATCCTTCCGCAGACCCTTATTTCACCTGCCTACCCTTCCAAGTATAGGTTCTAATCTGGCCAAAGAGACCTGCCACTAAAGTATAAACAATATGCAAGGGCTGGTAAAGTAAAAAATAACGAAGCCCTTTTTCTAAAAAATAAAACTTAGCAACAGGGTCTAAAAAATAGAGTTCAAAAAAAGTTTTAAAAGCAATGGCAATAAAAAAAGATTGATAATGCCCCATTAATAGAATCACTAAAAAACTAAAATTATAAACATATACTAAAAGTAAAACCCAGAATATAGAACTGTCGTCATAATAGCGTGCCTTACTAGACCAACGAATTCTTTGCATTAAAAAATCTTTCCAATTTTGCATGGTCTTGGTAAATACAATAGCATTCGGATGAAACAAATAGCCAATTCTATTAGATAAAGTTTTTTTCATTTTATGCATTAAGAACATATCGTCACCGCTGGCAATATGATCTACTCCTTGGTAACCACCTACTGCAAAAAAAGCCGATTTTTCAAAAGCTAAATTAGCACCATTACTCATAGAATGTTTACCCGCGCCCACTGCAGCGGCTGTAATACCTTGTAGGGCTAAGAAATCTAAAACCTGAAACTCATTCAATATCCCTTTTTCTTTTATAAACATAACGGGCGCTGCCACAAATACAGGATTATTCGCTTGTATATATTGATGATATAATAATAGCCAATACTTGGGTGCAATGCAATCGGCATCGGTGGTAATAATCCAATTACCTTGCGCGTGGCTTACTGCTTTTTCAATAGCCTTCTTTTTGAAAGAACTTATTTCATCGGCTTTATAAAAATCTGAAAGACTTAATAATTTAACATGCGCATGTTCGGCATGTATAGCTTCAATAATAGAGGCGGTATTGTCTTCTGAAAAATCATCTATCACAATAATTTCAAAAAATTCAGCAGGATAAGCTTGTGCCAATATAGAGTCGACACATTTTTTAATATTCGCCGCTTCATTTCTAGCAGGAATGACAATAGAAAAACGAGTGTAAGCGCTCACTGCTTTATCGGGCCTAAAATCGAAAAAAGAAAGTTTATCGAACCAGTAACGGTAGGCAATTAATAAGCCGGCATACATAAGGGTTAAAATAGCAAGTATCCAATCTAAAAAGTAATGCATGGCACAAAGTTAATTGCTTTTCCCTCGCAGAAATAGGATTTTTTAATTGTTTGAATTAAATTGTAGATTCAAATGATTGCTTTAAAATAGACCCGTACATGAAGGAAAGAAATTTAAAAGTATTAAAAATTCACCCCAAGGATACCGTACTAGTAGCCCTTACCCACTTAACGAAGGGCGAACCCATCATTTTTGAAAGTGAAACCTATATCTTAAAAGAGGATATTGAAGAAAAGCATAAGTTTTTCATAAAAGACTTAGCTAAAGGAATGCTAATTACTATGTATGGGATTACGGTTGGAAAAATAGTTATAGATAATGTAAGTATTGGAGAAAAAATGACAACCACGAACACAAAGCATGAAGCAGATGCCTATACTTTTAGAAATGCAAATTATAAGTGGCAGGCTCCCAATATTAATAATTTTAAAAATAAAACCTTTAACGGCTATCACCGATCTGATGGCAAAGTAGGCACTGCGAATTACTGGTTATTTATACCCACTGTGTTTTGTGAAAATAGAAATTTGGATGTTATTAAAGAAGCCTTGCATCATGCACTAGGCTATACTATTACCGATAAGTATAAAGAATTTGCAGATGAAGTGGTAAAAAATATACACAACAATAATAGTTTAGTCATTGACGAACATATTACTATTGCACCTTCTATTGAAAAAAGAATATTTAAAAATATAGATGGTATTAAATTTTTAAATCATCAAGGAGGCTGTGGTGGCACAAGACAGGACGCCGCTACTTTAAGTAATTTATTAGCCGCCTATGCAGACCATCCCAATGTAGCAGGCATTACTTTATTAAGTTTAGGTTGTCAGCATTTACAAATAGATGATTTTAAAAGTGATTTAAAAAAGAGAAATGCCAATTTCGATAAGCCCTTAATTATTTTTGAACAACAATCATCACAAAGTGAAGAGCAATTAATTAAGTCGGCCATTCAATCTACTATTAAAAAATTAAAAGAGGCAAATAAAATTGAAAGAAAACCAGCACCACTTAGTAAACTCTGTATTGGCGTAAAATGCGGTGGTAGCGATGGTTTCAGTGGAATATCCGCGAATCCTGCTGTTGGACATGCAGCCGATATTTTAGTAGCCTTGGGCGGACAAATTTTACTTGCAGAGTTTCCTGAATTATGCGGAGCAGAGCAAGAATTAATTGATAGAGCAGTGGATGAAAAAACAGCGAAAAAATTTATTCGACTTATGGAAGAGTATAATAAAATGGCGCATGCAGTAGGAAGTGGATTTCATATGAATCCTTCTCCAGGTAATATAAAAGATGGACTAATCACTGATGCTATTAAAAGTGCAGGGGCCTGTAAAAAAGGCGGAACAGCGCCAGTTGTAGATGTTTTGGATTATACCGAACCCGCCACTAAAGCAGGTTTAAGTTTAGTTTGTACTCCAGGTAATGATGTAGAAGCCACCACAGGCAAAGCAGCAAGCGGTGCTACTTTAATTTTATTTACTACAGGCTTAGGCACTCCTACAGGTAATCCTGTATGTCCTGTCATAAAAGTATCTACCAATACAAAACTAGCCAACCGCATGTCTGATATTATAGACATTAATACCGGTGAAATTATAGATGGTATAAAAACCATAGAAGAAGTGGGAGAAGAAATTTTAGACTACTGCATTAAAGCTGCAAGCGGAGAAGTCATTCCAAAGGCAGTGCAATTACATCAGGACGATTTTATACCTTGGAAAAGAGGCGTCTCCTTATAAAAAATAGAAGAATCATTTTACAATAAATATTTTATACCATGTTTTTACTTCATCAAAAAACGGCAGTTGTCACTGGGGGCGGAAGTGGCATTGGAAAAGAAGTTTGTATCGTATTAGCAAAACAAGGTGCAAAAGTATATGTGGTGGACCTTAGCGAGCAAAGCGCAAATGAGACTGTTGAAATAATTAAAAAAAATAGTGGCGAAGCGAAATCAATTGTAATTGATGTGACGAATCAAAAAGCATTAATGGCGGCCTATGCAAATATTGAAGCCCTTCATATTTTAGTGAACTGCGCAGGTATATCACATATAGGCAATGCGACGAATACAGAAGAGCAAGATTTTGAAAAAATATTTAATGTCAATGTAAAAGGAGTATACAATAGTTTACATGCAGCTATACCAATTATGCAAAAAACAGGTGGCGGGGCCATTGTTAATATAAGTTCAATTGTTGCCAAAGTGGGCGTATCAGACCGCTTTGCTTATGGAATGAGTAAGGGTGCTGTGCATGCTATGACATTGAGTGTGGCTAAGGATTTTATAAAAGATAATATAAGATGTAATAGTATCTCTCCGGGAAGAGTGCATACTCCTTTTGTAGATGGTTTCTTGAAAAAGAATTACCCAGGCAAAGAGGCAGAAATGTTTGATAAATTATCTAAAACTCAACCCATTGGTAGAATGGGTAAGCCCATTGAAATAGCACATCAAGTTTTATATTTATGTAGTGATGAAGCTAGTTTTATTACTGGTAGCGATTATGCCATTGATGGCGGTTACGTTACTTTAAATAGTTAAAAATGAAATTAATACGATTCGGAAAAGAAGGCAAAGAAAAACCAGGTATTCACTTACATGGGAAAAACTATGATCTAAGTGCTTTTATTAAAGATTATGATGAAAGTTTTTTTGAGCAGAATGGTTTGCAAAAATTAGAGGGCATTGTTAATGAAGAAAAATTACCATTAGTAGAAGATGGCCAAAGAATTGGATCGCCTATTGCTAGGCCTTCTAAAATATTATGTATTGGTTTAAACTACGCGAAGCATGCAAAGGAAACAGGAGCAGCTATTCCAACAGAACCGATACTATTTATGAAGTCTACCAGTTCTTTAACTGGGCCTTATGACAATATTATTATTCCTAAAAATTCAGAAAAAACAGATTGGGAAGTTGAGTTAGGAGTAGTGATTGGGAAAAAAGCAAGTTATGTAAGCGAAGCAGAGGCTATGGATTATGTGGCAGGTTATGTTTTACATAATGATGTAAGTGAACGCGCCTTTCAATTAGAAAGAGGCGGCACATGGGATAAAGGAAAGGGTTGCGATAGTTTTGCACCACTTGGTCCTTGGTTAGTTACTAAAGACGAGATTCTAAATCCACATAAGTTAAGATTGTGGTTAAGTTTAAATGGAAAAATGATGCAGGATAGTAATACAGATGATTTAATCTTTAATATTCCTGAACTTATTTCCTATAGCAGTCAATTTATGACCTTACTACCTGGAGATGTCATTAGCACAGGAACTCCTGCTGGCGTGGGTCTTGGCTTTAGTCCTAATATTTATTTAAAACCTGGAGATGTTGTTGAATTAGGTATTGATGGTTTAGGCAGCAGTAAGCAAACTGCTATTGCCTATCAAAAATAAAACTATTTCAAAAATGAAAATCATTGATACACATCAGCATTTTTGGAATTACGATCCCAAGACACTTGATTGGATTAATGAAGACATGATGGTCCTTCAAAAAGATTTTCTACCAGCAGATTTAGCACCTATATTAAAAGAAAATAATGTCGATGGATGTATTGCAGTGCAAGCAGATCAAACAGATGCAGAAACTCAAATTTTAATAAGGGAAGCCAATCAAAATTCTTTTATAAAAGGCGTGGTTGGCTGGGTAGATTTAAATTCAACTGAAATTGAAGCAGCATTAGCATCTTATGCAGATACAAAAATGCTTAAAGGTTTTAGACATATTTTGCAAGCTGAATCAAAAGGTTTTATGTTAGCCCCTAGTTTTAAAAAAGGAATAGACGCTCTAGCAAAGTATAATTATACTTATGACTTATTAATATATGCTAACCAATTAAAAGAAGCTAAAGAATTTATATCAAATCATAGTACACAGCCCATTGTCATTGATCATCTAGCCAAACCCAATATAAAAGAAGGTGAATGGGAAAGCTGGAAAAAAGATATAAATGAAATCGCTAAATACCCCAATGTCTATTGTAAAATAAGTGGGATAGCTACTGAAGCAAACTGGAATACCTGGACAATGGATACGCTAAAACCCTATATAGATACAGCGGTAGAAGCCTTTGGTGCAAAGCGTATTATGTTTGGTAGTGATTGGCCCGTATGTTTATCAGCCAGTTCTTATTCAAAATGGTTAGAAACATTACAAAATTATTTCAATACTTTTAGTATAGACGAACAAGAATCTTTTTTTGCGAACAATGCAATAAAATTTTATAAACTTTAAATTATGGACTTAGAATTACAAGGCAAAATAATTATAGTATCTGGTGGTGCAAGAGGCATTGGCGAAGGCATTACTAATTTATTAGCAGCCGAAGGTGCTATACCGATTATTATAGGAAGAAGTGAAGAAAATAATTTAGCTTTGGTGAAAGCCATTCAAATGCAAGGGTATCAAGCCGATCAGGTGGTGGCAGAATTAACAGAACCTGTCGCATGTGAAAATGCCATTAAAAAAATTGTTGCAAAATATGGTCAAATAGATGGGCTTGTAAATAATGCAGGAGAGAATGATAGTGTAGGTTTAGAAAAAGGCAACTATGAATTATTTATGCAAAGTTTATATAAAAACTTAGTGCACTATTATTTATTAGCAAATCATGCACTACCCTATTTAAAAAAATCTAAAGGAAATATTGTCAACATTAATTCAAAAACAGCAGAAACAGGACAAGGTGGCACTTCTGCTTATGCAGCTGCTAACGGAGGACGAAATGCACTCACTAGAGAATGGGCTGTGGAATTGTTGCCCTATGGCATTCGTGTAAATGCAGTGGTGGTTGCTGAATGCTTTACACCATTATATGAAAAATGGTTACAAGCCTTACCTAATCCAGAAGAAAAGCTAAAGTCCATCAAAGCAAAAATTCCTTTAGGCCAAAGGTTTACCACGAAAGAAGAAATTGCTAACATGGTGGCCTTTCTGTTATCAGAAAAATCGAGTCATACTACTGGACAACTTATTCATGTTGATGGCGGTTATGTACATTTAGATAGAGCCTTATAATTAAAAATTATATTGTAGTTTCGATTTTAATATAGCAGGAAATTTATGCAAAAAAAAGTTTTAGTGAGTGGTTGTTTTGATTTATTACATAGCGGGCATATCGCATTTTTAAAGAGTGCAGCTATTTATGGCGACTTATACGTTTGTATAGGATCTGATAAAACGGTGTATGATTTAAAGGGCAGATACCCTGTTATTACCCAGGATGAAAGAAAGTATATGATAGAGTCGCTTGCCTGTGTGAAAGAATGTAAAATTAATAAAGGCAGTGGCCTACTCGATTTTTTAAGCGAGCTTGAAGAAATTCAACCATCCGTTTTTGTGGTGAATGAAGATGGCAATACGCCTAGTAAAATTGAATTATGCAATACAAAAAATATTGAACTTATTGTACTTGACAGAATACCGAGTGAAGGACTACCAGCAAGGTCTACCACTAGTTTAAGAACCAATTCAATTATTCCTTTTCGAATTGATTTAGCAGGAGGATGGTTGGATCAACCTTATGTCAATAAATTACATGTTGGCCCTGTTATTACTATATCTATTGAGCCTACCATTGAATTTAATAATAGAAGTGGTATGGCAAGTAGTACAAGAAATAAGGCCATTGAATTATGGAAAGCGCAATTACCAGAGGGAGATCCATTACAATTAAGTAAGGTTTTATTTAGTTATGAAAACCCTCCTGGTACAAAAGATGTAGCAGGTTCTCAAGATGCATTAGGTATTGTAATGCCATGTTTAAATTATTATCATTATGCTCAAGACAGTTATTGGCCATCAGAGATAAAATCTATTGATGATGAATCAATATTGAGTTGGTTGGAAAATCATATTTATTTAATTCCACTCGATCCAAGAAATAGTAATTATGATGTACTAGCTAATACTAATATTACCAAAGAGGGTGCTAAAGATTTAGCAGATGCAGCTAATAGCTGTTGGAATGCAATATTAAGAAAAGACTTGCACGCTTTTGGAACTGCTTTTCTAGCATCCTTCCATGCACAAATTACTATGTTCCCCAATATGCTTGATGAAACCATAAAACCTATTATAGACATATATGCTTCAAAAAGTATTGGCTATAAATTATCAGGTGCTGGTGGCGGCGGTTATTTAATATTGATAGCTGAAAAAGAGATTGAAAATGCCATTCAAATTAAGATTAGACGTAAAAACCTAATGTAAGGCCCATATAATTCGATTTTCAAAACCCCTCCAAATTGCCCATTTTGGGGCAAAAAAGCCTAAAAAATTCAAAAAAAGACCAAAAAAAGGTAAACAATTGCCCAAAACCTAAAAATTGGTTGTACTTTTATATTAGTTGCATAACTAACTATATGTCAAACAACCAATTCAAAAGAGGAGAGCTTTACAGTGTCGTAAATGGCATGGCTACTACAGCTGTCGCAAGACGATTACAAAAGAATTTTAGAAACGCAGGATTGGATATTACTATCGAGCAGTGGTCTGTATTATACCATTTATGGAAAGAAGATGGACTGAGTCAACTAGAATTAGGCAATAGAACTTTTAGAGATAAAGCAAGTACTACCCGACTCATTGATAATTTAGAAAAACAAGAACTAGTGATGCGTGTGGCAAGTAAAGAAGATAGAAGAATTAATTTAGTTTACTTAACAGATATTGCTAAACCCTTGCAACAAATTACTTACGAGCTAGCAAATCAAACAATGAATGAAGCATTACTAGATATTTCAAAAGAAGAAATTGATATAGTCAAAAATGTTTTTCAAAGAGTTTATGATAATTTAACTAACAAAGATTTGCTCTGATAGATTTACTCTAATAGATTTAAAAAAAAGTTGAAGAGAAACATATTAAAACTAAAAGAAAAAATCAAAAAATAAATTCAAAATAATTAAATAAAGACCTAATAAAATAAATTTTATGGAAATGACTAAAACAGTAATTAAAGGTGGGGAATGGATCATCAAAGAAGTAAAGGCCGATGATATTTATATTCCCGAGCAATTTAATGAAGAGCAAAAGATGGTGCTTGATATGTGTAATCAATTTGTAGAAACAGAAGTATTACCCGTAATGGATAGAGTAGATAAATTAGAGCCAGGCTTAATGCCCAACCTACTTGAAAAAGCAGGCGAGCAGGGCTTATTAGGTATTACCATACCTGAAGCCTATGGCGGTTCTGGAAAAGATTTTGTAACCTCTGTTATTGTTGCAGAATATTTAGGCGGTGGCTTTTCTTTCTCTGTAGCCAATGCAGCGCATTCAGGCATTGGCACCTTACCTATTTTATATTTTGGTACAGAAGCGCAGAAACAAAAATATGTTACTAAGTTAGCAACCGGAGAGTACAAAGGTTCATACGGTTTAACTGAACCCAATAGTGGATCCGACGCCTTGAGCGCAAAGACCACAGCTACATTAACTGCCGACGGAAAACATTATCTTATCAATGGACAAAAATGTTGGATCACCAATGGTGGCTTTGCAGATATATATACTGTGTTTGCAAAAATAGATGGAGAACAATTTACTGCATTCATTATTGAAAGAGGCACAGAAGGTTTTACACAAGGACCAGAAGAACATAAGATGGGTATTAAAGGTTCTTCTACTGTGCAATTATATTTTCAAGATTGTAAAGTACCCGTTGAAAATGTATTAGGTGAAATTGGTAAAGGACATATTATTGCTTTTAATATTTTAAATATTGGAAGGTTGAAACTAGGAGCCGCTACCATTGGTGGAGCTAGAAGAGCATTAACTACAACTATTCAGTATGCAAAAACAAGAGAGCAATTTAAACTACCCATTGTGAAATTTGGCGCTATTCGTCATAAACTAGCTGAAATGGCTATTCGTTTATGGGTGGGCGAAAGTGCATTATATAGAGTATCTAATAATATAGACGAGCAAGAGCAATTATTACTAGCTGCTGGTAAAACTTTATCTGAATCATTATTAGGGGCTGCAGAAGAATACGCCATTGAGTGTGCTATTTTAAAAGTATTTGGATCAGAAGTTTTGGATTATGTGGTAGATGAAGGCGTACAAGTACATGGAGGAAATGGTTATAGCGACGAGTATGCTATTTCAAAAGCTTATAGAGATAGCCGTATTAATAGAATTTACGAAGGAACCAATGAAATCAATAGACTTTTAACAGTGGACATGGTTTTAAAACGTGCCATGAAAGGAAAATTAGATTTGATGGGCCCTGCCATGGAAGTACAAAAAGAATTAATGAGCGTGCCCGATTTTGGTGGAGCAGAAGATGGACCGTTTGCAAAAGAAAAAGAAGCCATTGCTAATTTCAAAAAATGTATTTTAATGGTGGCAGGTGCTGCAGTGCAAAAATTAATGATGACACTGAATAAAGAGCAAGAGATACTTATGAATATTGCCGATATGTCAATTATTACTTTTCATGCGGAGTCGGCTTTATTAAGAGTAGAAAAATTAGCAGCTATGCATGGTGAAGCTGCTGTTGCAGTGCAAGCCGATATTGCCCGTACTTATATTTATGATGCTGCCGATGCTATTAATAAAGCAGGCAAGGATGCCTTGAATAGTTTTGCAGAAGGTGATGAACTACGTATGATGAATATTGGTCTTAAGCGATTCACTAAAGTAGATTCATTTAATAGCAAAGAAGCCCGCAGAAGAATATGCGCGCAATTAGTAGCTGACGATGGTTATAAGTTATAAGATTCAAAAAATATAAATCGATAAAAAAAGAGACTCTATGATGGAGGCTCTTTTTTTATAGCTATGCTTTTGCTTTTTTATAACCCAGTTTCTCTGGTGTAATAGGCAGGTCTCTAACTCTCTTGCCTGTTGCATTATACACTGCATTAGTTACTGCTGCTGCAAAACCAATTAAGGCAATCTCTCCTATTCCTTTAGCACCAATCTCATTCATATTGACATCTGGCTTATTCACAAACCAAACATCAGTGGCAGGAGTTTGTGAATGTAAAGGAACATGATAAGCACCAAAACTTGCATTGGTAATTTGACCAGTTGCATGATCAAATTCTAGTTTCTCTGTAAGCGCCATTCCAATACCTCCTACTACTCCACCAATCATTTGGCTTCTAGCAGTTTTAGGACTTATAATTTTACCAG
>SHWX01000055.1 GCA_009693615.1 Chitinophagaceae bacterium
AGGGGAAATTTGCTATTTACCAAACCATTGAATGGAAACTATAAAGCCAATAGGGTGGTGGCTAACTGGGATGGAGCTGGTATTGGATCTGCCCAAATTCAAGCCGGTGTTTATTATTATAGATTAAGTATTAATGATGGCACTGGAACAAAATTTTTAACCAGTAAGCTTGTAAAATTTTAAGATTTCACTCAATGTATTTTGTATCTTTACATTTCAATAATGACAATCTCGAAATTTTATGACCAGTACTCGATATAGAAGCGTTTTTTTATTGTTGTTTATGGCTTTTATGAGTCAAACGGTCATGGCGCAAGTCAATCCCATTAGAATTCAAAGTACAGCTGTTCCTTTTATGTTAATTTCTCCCGATGCACGTTCTGGTGGTATGGGAAATTTATCTTTAGCGATGTCACCTGAAGCCAATGATCTTTTTGGCAATACGGCCAAGCTGCCTTACTTAAATGAAGACAGAAGTTTTTTAATTAACTATACACCTTGGTTAAAAGATTTAGGATTAAACGATGTGTATTTAGCCAGTGCAGGATTTTATAAAAAATTAGATTATAAAAGTAGCATCAATAGCTCTCTTCGTTTTTTTAGTTTAGGTAATATCGATTTTTCAGATGAAAATGGAAATATAAACTTGCCTTCACAAAGACCCTCTGAATTTAGTTATGATTTTGGCTACAGCACTTTATTGAATGATAAAATAAGTATGGGTGTAACACTTCGTTATATTCATTCTAGATTGGTTTCAGGATCTTATGGAGGATTGGGCGTAAATTATAGAGCAGGTAATACCTTATCAGGAGATATCAGTATGTTTTATAAACAAAACGAAGACATGCATGGTTTTCATGCAGGCTTATTGTTATCTAATTTAGGTGGTAAAATCAGTTACTCCAATGAAACAAAGAACAAGTATTTTATTCCCGCTAATTTAGGTTTAGGAATAGGGTATTTAAGTATATTAGATGCAGAAAATTCGATTGAATTTGGTGTAGATATTAACAGAATTATGGTTCCTGCGAATCCGGACAATTCGAATACAGAATCGGTGAATCAATACTTTTCACAATCGGTTGTATCGAGTTGGTTTAATTCATTTAATAATAAATATGGAATGCCCATTGGAGAATCTTTAAAAGCCTCTATGGGTGTAGAATATAATTATACCAATCGGTTTTTTATAAGAGGGGGTTACTTTATTGATAATAATAAGAACCTCGGTAGTATGCAATATTTCACTCTCGGAACCAGCTTCCAATATCAACAGTCTAAATTTAACATTTCTTATTTAGTGCCTTCTGGTGGGGGGATCACCAAAAATCCTTTATCTAATACCCTTAGGTTTGGTACCATTTTCTACTTCTAATTGCCTATTTTTGTTGATATGTCAACAGCGGTTCAAATAGTCAATAAAAGCCATCATTCTTTACCGGAATATGCGACTACTGGTTCATCAGGAATGGACATTAGAGCCTTTTTGACCAGCCCCATTACAATGGCGCCCATGGAAAGAGTTTTAATTCCTACGGGATTGTTTTTAGCCCTACCTGAAAATTGGGAAGCGCAAATTCGACCTAGAAGTGGACTAGCCATTAAGCAAGGACTTACTTGTTTGAACACACCTGGCACCATTGATGCAGATTATAGAGGTGAATTAAAAGTAATACTCATTAATTTATCCAATGAGCCACAGCTTATAACAGATGGAGATAGAATTGCGCAAATGGTTTTTCAAAAAGTGGAGAAAGTAATTTTAGAAAAAGTGGAAACCTTGGATGCTACTGAAAGAGGAATTGGGGGCTTTGGCCATACAGGTAAAAAATAATAAGTCAATGAAAAAAGGTTTTTATATACTTGGTTTTGTTTTGTTTTTGGCTTCTTGCTCTACTTATAAAAAAGTGCAAGTGATAAAAGATGCATTATCAAAAGCCGATTCCACCAATGCTGCACTTATTGCTAAAAAACCAAAAGTAGATTCTGCCGCTATTATCAAGGGCATATTGAATAAAATTGATCTAGCTAAAATTGATTTTACCACCATGAACGCCAAATTTAAAGTAGACTATGAAACTTTAAAAAATGCTGACAATTATATTGTCAATGTAAGTATTCAAAAAAATAAAGCCATTTATTTAACGGTGAGAGGTGCTATGGGTGTGATTGGATTAAAGGCGCTTATAAATAAGGACAGTGTGGTATTGATTTACCCTTTAAGTAAGAAAGTGGAACGTAAGCCATTAAGCTACTTGCAAGAAGTCTTAAAAATACCACTTACTTACGCAACTGTTGAAGATTTAGTGATAGGCAATCCAATTTTTATGAATAACACCAATATTGTTTCTTATAAAAATAACAATGGAAAATTACAGGTAGGATTAATGGGTGCTTTGTTTAAGAATTTAATTGTTTTAAATGAGGACAATACTAAAATTTTGCTTTTAAAATTAGATGATGTAGATATTAATCAACACCGCACTTGCGATATTTCTTATAGCGACCATACTATCTTTGGTAAGTTTCAATTTCCTCAGTTCCGTGATATTTCAATAGTGGCTAATAATAAGTTAGCAATTCATATGGAAGTAAAAGAATTTGGTTTTGATGAACCATTAAAATACACTTTTGCAATACCTAAATTGGGTAAACGCAAATAATTCATCGATCTAATAAAGGATAACATGATTAAAAGGGCTTTATTTATTTTATTTTCAACAGTAGTGCTTTCTATGCATGCTTCTGCACAAGCCAGTGACTCTAGAGAAGACTTGCAAAAACAAGAACAAACATTAAGAAAAGAATTAGAGGAGCTAAATCAGTTATTGGAAAAAACTAAAAAGAATAAAAAAAATTCATTAGGTCAATTAGAAGCCATTAGAAGTAAAATATCGAAAAGAAAATCGCTCATCAATGGCATTGCGAAGCAAGTAAAAATTTTAGACGACGCTATATACAATAATCAATTAGATGTTCAAAAATTAAATAAGGATTTGGATACTTTAAAAATGAGGTATCAGAAAAGTATTGTATTTGCTTATAAAAGCAGAAGTGGTTATGAGTACTTAAACTTTTTATTTTCTGCAGGTAGCTTCAACGATGCTGTAAAAAGAATTACCTATTTAAAGAGCTATAGACAAAATAGAGAAGCACAAGCGAATGCCATTGATTTATCCCAAACCGATTTAAACGCTAAAATAAATATATTAGGTGCCAATAAAAAAGACAGGCTGAAGAAATTGGTAGTGCAGAACGAACAATTAAAGGTATTGGTGGTAGACCAAAAAGAGCAAGATAAAATTGTCAAACAATTAAAAAGCAAGGAACAAGAAATTACTGCACAAGTGCGTCAAAAGGAAGCACAAAGAAGGAAAATGCAGTCTGCCTTATTAACTATTATAAGAAGAGAAACTTTAGAAGCCGAACGTAAAGAAAAAGAAAGATTAGCTAAATTAAAATCTTCCAATGATGCTAGCAAAACCAGTCCAAAGAATAATGGGGATGCAATAGCATCTACAAAAACAAGTTCTAAAAATTCAAAAGTGGGTAATGTAGAAGGAGGACTGACAAGCACCACAGATAACCGACCTTATTCTGCACTCGAAACCACTGAAGAGGGAAGGGAAGCTTCAATTTTATTTGAAAACAATAGAGGGAACCTGCCTTGGCCAGTAGATAGAGGTAATGTATATATACATTTTGGAGTGGAGAATATTCCGGGCACCAAATTAAATCGTAAAAGTGATGGCATTGAATTAGCCCTGCCTAAAGGAAGTTCTGTGAAAAGTGTTGCCAACGGCGTAGTTAAATATACAGGGGATATTAATGGCGATTTAACAGTCTTTATTCAACATGGGAAATACTTTTCTACCTATACCCATTTGAGTAGCATCAATGTAAGTAAAGACCAAGAAGTAAGAGCAGGCACTTTGCTGGGCAAGTCAGGTATTAATTTAGACGGAGAAGGCGCACTTCTATTTATGATCAACAATGAAAAAGGGGCTTTCTTTGATCCTGAAAGTTGGTTAAAAAATAGAAGATAGATTCAAGTTACTTTTTCTGCATTTCTTTTTTTATATTACAATCCATTAACTAATTGTTATGTCAAAATATATCTTATCCTTTGATCAGGGTACTACGAGTAGTCGTGCTATTTTATTTGATCATCAAGGTCAAATTCACGCTACTTCACAAAAAGAGTTTCAACAAATTTTTCCAAAGCCAGGATGGGTGGAACACGACCCTTTAGAAATATGGAGTACGCAAATGGGCGTCGCTACTGAAGCTATTAGTATGAAAGGCTTATCGGTGAATGATGTTGCCGCTATTGGCATCACCAATCAAAGAGAAACGACAGTGGTTTGGAATAAAACAACAGGCCAACCTATATATAATGCCATTGTTTGGCAGGACAGACGCACTGCCGATTTTTGTGATAACTTAAAAAAACAAGGCCATGCCAAAATGGTCCAAGAAAAAACAGGTTTGGTTATTGATTCTTATTTTTCTGGCACAAAAATTAATTGGATTTTAGATAATGTAGCAGGCGCTCGTGATTTGGCCAATAAAGGGGAACTTATTTTTGGCACTATTGATACTTGGTTGGTTTGGAAATTAACCAATGGCAAAGTACATGTCACCGATGTGACCAATGCTTCTCGCACCATGCTATTTAATATTCATACACTTCAATGGGATACTGAATTATTAAAATTATTAAATGTGCCAATATCTATGTTGCCTGAAGTAAAGAGCAGCAGTGAAGTATACGGTCACACTACTCAGCTTTTTGCACACCATGAAATTCCTATTGCAGGCATTGCAGGAGACCAACAATCTGCCTTATTTGGACAAATGTGTACCGAGCCGGGCATGGTTAAAAATACCTATGGTACAGGTTGTTTTATGTTAATGCATACGGGTGAAAAAGCAGTGAGCTCTAAAAATAATTTACTAACCACTATTGCTTTACAAATTAATGGGCATACTTATTATGCATTAGAAGGTAGTGTATTTATTGGAGGGGCTGTAGTGCAATGGTTAAGAGATGGTTTACATTTAATAAGAAATTCTTCAGAAGTGGAGGCACTTGCAAAACAAGTGGAAGAAACAGATGGCGTTTACTTAGTGCCTGCCTTTGCGGGACTTGGTGCGCCTTATTGGAATCAACATGCAAGAGGAACCATAGTGGGAATTACACGTGGCACTACATCTGCGCATATTGCGCGCGCAGCACTTGAAAGTATTGCGTTTCAAAGTTATGATTTATTAAAAGCCATGGAAGCAGATGCTGGCATTCCCATTGCAGAATTAAGAGTAGACGGCGGTGCCACCCATAATAATTTACTTATGCAATTTCAATCAGATATTGTGAACACAAAAGTAACAAGGCCTACCATGGTGGAGACTACTGCACTTGGCGCTGCTTATTTAGCAGGCTTAGCAGTGGGCTTTTGGAAAGACATAGAAGAACTAAGATCGAAGTGGCAAATAGATCAAACCTTTCTACCTACTGCCAAAGAAGAAAAAAGAAAAGACTGGATTCAAGGTTGGGAGCGTGCTATTAAGGCTACCAACAATTGGTAATTAAATAAATTAGGCTAGTTTGAATTACTACAAGTATTAAAATTGTTGTTACTATGGACTCTCAGTTTTTTTTCATAACTTAATTCAATCTTTCAATCAAATAAAAATATATGACACCTTTTACCGCTGAACTATTGGGCACTGCACTTGTCATCACCATTGGAAATGGAGTAGTAGCCAACAATTTATTAAGTCAATCAAAAGGAAATAATGGGGGTCTTATTACCATTGTTCTAGGTTGGGTGATTGCTGTATTTGTGGGCGTGTACGCTACAAGTAGTATCAGTGGAGGTCATTTAAATCCAGCGGTGACAATTGCATTGGCGAGTGCTGGTAAGTTTGAATGGGCCTTGGTGCCTTCTTATATATTAGCCCAAATGCTGGGGGCCATGTTAGGTGCATTAATTGTTTGGATGATCTATAAAGATCACTTTAACGAAACTCAAGATGCGGGGGCGCAATTAGCTGTTTTTTCTACAGGCCCAGCCATTCGTAATATTCCTCAAAATTTTATCGTAGAAACCCTGGCCACCATGGTGTTTTTATTAGGTATATTTTTATTGAAGCCAGCCAGCTCCGATTTGGGCGCCTTATCTGCTTTGCCGGTAGCCTTACTAGTGGGTGGCATTGGCTTTGGACTGGGTGGTCCCACAGGTTGGGCAGTGAATCCAGCCAGGGATTTAGGGCCTAGAATCATGCATTTTATTCTGCCTATTAAGGGAAAAGGCAGCAGTGATTGGGGCTATGCGGCGGTGCCGGTATTAGGGCCCATTGTGGGGGGAATTTTAGCTGCGATTATCTACGTACAATTTTTGCAATAAACTACCAATACCTTACCTTTGCAGCCGAAATAGTATATTATGACAACAAATGGTAAAATCAAACAAATTATTGGTGCTGTTGTAGACGTTCAATTCCCCAATCAGCAATCACTTCCTGAAATTTATAATGCGCTTACAATTGTAAGACCAGGTGGTGAAAAATTAATTCTTGAAGTGCAACAACACTTAGGAGAAGATAGTGTACGTGCTATTGCGATGGACGGTACCGAAGGTTTGGTAAGAGGGATGGAAGTAATAGATAGTGGTAAACCCATTTCAATGCCAATTGGCGATGATATATATGGTCGCTTATTTAATGTAACAGGTGATGCTATCGATGGCTTACCTCAATTAGATAAATCAAATGGTCGTCCTATTCACGCAATTCCTCCAAAGTTTGAAGACCTAAGTACTGCAACAGAAGTGTTGTTTACAGGTATTAAAGTAATTGATCTTATTGAGCCTTATGCAAAGGGTGGTAAGATTGGATTGTTTGGTGGTGCGGGTGTTGGTAAAACAGTATTGATTCAAGAGTTAATTAATAATATCGCAAAAGGGCACGGTGGTTTATCAGTGTTTGCGGGTGTGGGAGAAAGAACACGTGAGGGTAATGATTTATTGCGTGAAATGATTGAAGCAGGTATCATGAAATATGGTGATGCTTTCAAACATAGCATGGAAGAAGGTGGATGGGATTTAAGCAAGGTGAATATGAAAGAATTGAAAGAGTCAAAAGCGACTTTCGTATTTGGACAAATGAATGAACCTCCAGGAGCACGTGCGCGTGTGGCTTTGAGTGGTTTGACTATTGCAGAATATTTCCGTGATGGAGATGGAACTGGAAAAGGAAAAGACATTTTATTTTTCGTAGATAATATCTTCCGTTTTACGCAGGCAGGTTCTGAGGTATCGGCTTTATTAGGTCGTATGCCATCAGCGGTGGGTTATCAACCAACATTAGCTACAGAGATGGGGCTTATGCAAGAGCGTATTACTTCTACTAAGAGTGGTTCTATCACTTCAGTACAAGCGGTATATGTTCCTGCGGATGATTTAACCGATCCAGCACCTGCCACTACTTTTGCGCACTTAGATGCTACAACGGTATTGTCTCGTAAAATTGCTGACTTAGGTATTTATCCTGCGGTAGATCCTTTGGATTCTACATCAAGAATTTTAACACCGGCTATCGTAGGTCCTGCGCATTATGAAACAGCGCAAAAAGTAAAAATGATTTTACAACGTTATAAAGAGCTTCAAGATATTATCGCCATCCTTGGTATGGATGAATTAAGTGATGAAGATAAATTAATTGTATCTCGTGCGCGTCGTGTACAACGTTTCTTATCTCAACCTTTCCATGTGGCTGAGCAGTTCACAGGTTTAAAAGGAGTATTCGTTTCTATTGAAGATACTATTCGCGGATTCAATGCCATCATGGATGGCGAAGTGGATGCCTATCCAGAAGCAGCCTTTAACTTAGTAGGTACTTTAGAAGATGCGGTGGAGAAAGGAAAGAAAATGATGGCACAAGCCTAATTGCTTTAAACGATTATTTTAAAAGAATACATTAAACTGTACGCATGTTATTAGAAATTTTGACACCCGAAAAAAAGCTTTATAGCGGAGAAGTACAAGGCGTTCAATTGCCAGGTATTGACGGGTTATTTGAAGTCTTAGATAAACATGCGCCCATGGTAAGTGCTTTAGGTGTTGGAAAGGTAAAAGTCTTGAAAAAAGGACAAGCTTCAGAAACCTATGCTATTCAAGGCGGGTTTGTGGAGGTGATTAATAATCAAGCTACTGTTTTAGTAGAAGGTGTTTTATAAAATAAGTTAATAGCGTCCTAATTCTTTTGGTTGTTTTTAAATAGTTGTCCCGGTTGCCCATGGTAGCCGGGATTTTTTTTATATTCACACAGCCTAAGCGGGCGCTACTGAACTTGAACTTATGAAAAAAACTTTTCCAATCATTTTTGTTTTAATAGCACTGTCTATTTTGGGTATATTATTTATACAAATATCTTGGTTGCAGGGCTTAATGTTTTTGCAAAAAAATCAATTATCAGATAAACTTAATCAAGCAGGTGTACTAGTATCTAATGATATAGGTAAAAAAATGAATAGTGGTTTGTCTTTTCGTTTGCCTAAAAAGGTGCTAGGATTAAATGATGACTTTCATTTACATAATTTTGAAGAAACTACCATTTCCGATATATACAGCAATGAGGAAATGCGGAAGAAGATAAAATTAGCTTTAGATAAGTATGGGTTAAGCGACTTGCCTTTTGAATTTGCTATTGCCGATAAAAAAGCCAATATCGAAATGAAGAGTAAGAAATTTGAAGATGTTTTTTCAGATGAAATTAATACTTTACAAACAAGGATTTCGGTCATACCTTCTGATATCATGGAACCTACTGGTCCCTTTGAAACCATTATTATTGTCGCTCCCAATATTCGCTATTATTTATTACGCTCTTTATTATGGGTAATTGTGGGGGTGGTCTTATTTATTATAGTGGTATTAGCGGCCTTCTTTATTACAATAAGGTCACTCATGACCCAAAGAAAATTAGTAGAAATAAAAAGAGACTTTATCAATAATATGACCCATGAGCTCAAAACGCCACTAGCCACTATATCGCTAGCAGTAGACGCTTTAAAAAGCACTAAGGTGAATACCGATCCTAAGTCGGTGGATTATTTCAGTACTATTATTAAGGAAGAAAATATAAGAATGAATAAGCATGTAGAAACCATTTTACAAGCGGCTCAATTAGATAAAAAGGAAAACGAACTGAATAAGCAAGCCTTGGAATTACATGATTTAATACTAGGGGTGGTGGATAGTTTTAAATTACAATTAGAAGGCAAGCCTTCCAATGTGCAAACTATTTTAGAGGCCAGTCCCTCAACCATTAAGGTAGATGAAGAACATGTACTACATGTACTCTCTAATTTAATAGACAATGCAATAAAGTATTCAAAAAGCGAGATAGATATTACCATACAAACTAAGACTTTACATAATAAAACCTGTATTCGTATTATTGACAAAGGCATTGGGATGGATGCCAATGCGAGAAAACATATTTTTGAAAAATTTTACAGAGCGCATTCAGGTAATGTGCATGATGTAAAAGGGTATGGCTTAGGGATGAGTTATGTAAAATGGGTTATTGATTCGCATAAAGGTCAAATTACAGTGAATAGCGAATTAGGTGTAGGCACTACTATTGAAATTATACTTCCTAATTAATAGATTAATCTTACTCGTTAATCTTAAAAAAGCAACCATCTCCATAGCTTAAAAAGCGGTATTGGTTTTCAATAGCATGTTGGTATATGCTTTTCCAATGATCTCCGGTAATAGCTGCAATAATTAAAAGTAAGGTCGATTTTGGTTGGTGAAAATTAGTCACCAAGCCATTGGCTATTTTAAAGCTATATCCAGGTACAATCATTAATTGCGTACTCGTAACAAGAAAATGCATTTGATGTGATTGCATCCAGCTTAATAATGTACCAAGTGCATCTTTCGCCGGTATACTGCCGTTAGCATCACTGTTGTTATTATTGTTACTATTATTATTCGATTCATTATTAGTTTCATAATTCCCTTCATTATTAGTGACATAGGCGTCCCACTGCATTAAGTGCAGGTCCTTGTTTTCATGCAGGCTTGGATTACGTATTAATTTCACTCCTAACCAATACAAGGTTTCTATGGTTCGTAAGGTAGTTGTACCTACTGCAATAACTGGTATATACTGAGCAGGGTTTAATTCTTTTTGTTTTTCAATTTCTATTAAATGAGTTAGGGTAGCAGTCGTAATTTCAAAAACTTCTGCATGCATTTCATGATCAGTGATATGAGC
>SHWX01000056.1 GCA_009693615.1 Chitinophagaceae bacterium
CTTCTCTCCTGTGTTTTGCTTTTAACTAATAATTGCAATATAGGTAATGTGAAGGCAGCGGTTTTACCAGTACCTGTTTGGGCGCAACCCAATAAATCTTTGCCTTGTAAAACAATGGGTATAGATTCTGCTTGTATAGGCGTGGGGGTCGTGTACCCTTCTTCCTGAATGGCCTTTAATAAGGGCTCTATAAGACCTAAGTCCTGAAAATTCGTGTTCATAATAGACTGCAAGGTAGTGCATTTAAATTTAGGCACTTCATTTGAAGGCTAATGATACGCTATCCTTACTTTCTTACTAATTTATAAGAAGTATGTACAATTTCTTTAATAATGGCTGAAGGAACATGCCTATTGAGGTGTAAAGTGTTCCAATGTTTTTTGTTCATATGATAGCCTGAGAAAATGGCATCTGGATATTCTTCTCTTTGTAGGATAATATCTTCAGGGTCTGCTTTATAATTCATAGTAGCAGGAAGGGATATCAAATCTAAGATTATAAAAATTTTTCCTTTAGTTTTAAATACCAGACTATTTTCTCCAAAAGGGAAACATTCTTCTGTATCTGGAAGCGAAAGGGCGTAAATTCTAATTTCATCTATTTCCATAGTCATCCATTATTATTGTTTTAGAAATATGAGGTACTTATATTATTAATTTAGGTATTTGTTCAAAATTTATGCGAAATTAGACTTTAAATATTTAATGGATGTTAGCTTTGAAACCTTTTGACTTTGAGACCGATATTATTTTAGAAAATGAACGGGTCTTATTAAGGCCCCTTCAGCTTTCTGACGGCTCCTTATTAGCGCATTATGTTAACGAAGAACCCGATTTATGGAACTACTCGTTAGTCGCTATTGATAATACAAGCGACTTAGAAAACTATATTCAAACGGCCATAGAGGCAAGAGGGCATAAAACCGCCTATGCATTTATTGTATTTGATAAATTATTAAATGAATATGTGGGCTGTACAAGGTTTTATGATATACAGTTAGCTTTTCAAACTACCCAAATTGGCTATACCTGGTATAGTAAAAAATGCTGGGGAACTAAACTCAATGAAAATTGCAAATATTTATTATTGGAATTTGCATTTGATCAAATGGGCTTAGAGAGAGTAGAGTTTAGAGCAGACAATAATAATAAAAGAAGTATTGCAGCTATGCAAAAAATTGGATGTACTATAGAAGGGGTATTAAGAAATCATTTACCCATGCCTACAGGTAAAAGAAGAGACTCGATTGTACTTAGTATATTAAAGGAAGAATGGAATGCTTCTTTGAAGCAGGCTTTAGTAGCTCAATTAAAAGCGCAATTAAAGTAATGTGCCTTGTAAGAACAAGTAAGCCAGGCTAAAATAAATAAGTATGGCAGTTACGTCCACTAAAGTAGCAACAAAAGGTGCTGAAGATACAGCAGGGTCAGCGCCTAATCTTTTAAGTACAATGGGTAACATAGATCCAGTGATGGTTCCCAAAATAACCACGCCTAAAATGGTAAATCCAATGGTTATTCCAATTAAAAACCAATGAACACCATAGAACCCTGGAGCAATCATATGCCATACGGCAACTCTAAAAAATCCAAGTATACCTAATAAAACGCCTAATAAAAAACCACCAATAATTTCTCTTCTTAATATTTTCCACCAATCGGCAATAGTAATTTCACCAACGGCCATTGCTTGAATAATAAGCGTAGACGATTGTGATCCAGAATTACCACCAGTAGAAAGTATCAATGGAATAAAACTTGCTAAAACTAAAACCCTCGCTAGCTCGTCTTCAAAATAACCCATGGCAGTGGCTGTAAATAATTCTCCAATAAATAAAACAACCAACCAAGTAATTCTTTTTTTGAAGAGTTTAAATATTGAAATGTCCAAGTAAGGTTCATTCAATGCTTCCATACCTCCCATTTTTTGCATATCCTCACTAAACTCTTCATTCGTTACCCATAAGATATCATCAATGGTTACAATACCCAATAAAACATCGTTGTCATCCACTACAGGAATGGCTGTTCGGTTATTCATTTTAAATACCTGACTGGCATGTTCCTGATCGTCATATACATTTAAGGCTACAAAACGGCCATCAATAATTTCTGAAATAATATCATCTGGTTTAGCCAATAGTAAATCTCTAATTCTAATATCATCTACCAACCCACCTTTTTCATCAATGATATAAATAACATCAATGGTTTCATAATTCTTGCCATACTTGCGTATGTTATCTAAAACTTGGGCCACTGTATAATGCGGGTACACATAAACATAGTCAGGCGTCATCAAACGGCCCACACTATCCTCAGGATACCCTAAAAGAGATAAAGTAATTTTTCTTTCTTCTGGGTCTAATAATTTTATTAAATCGCGAATGGCCGCCTTAGGTAATTCTTCTAAGAAGTCGGTACGGTCATCGGGAGGAAGCTCATTTAAGATTTTGGCCGTTTTGCGTGCCGGTAGTTCTTTAATGATATCTTTTTGCTGATTAATATCTAAAATCTTAAATACACTTACAGCACGGTGCACAGTCATGTTGTCAATAATAGTAGCCTCGTTTTCGGGAAACTCATTGACTAGTTCCACTACGTCGCTAATATTTTGTTCATCTAGAAATTCTTTTAATAGATGCATGTCGCCCTTGGACAAAATGTCCAAGAAAACTTCGGATAAATTAATTTCTGGTGTTTCTAATTCAACTGACATGGGTGCAAGGTAAGAAAAATACTAAAGTATGCCCTATATTTATACTATGATTCTTCCATTTCTAACCATTGCGCCATCTCCCAGCAGGGGTCGTGGTGTATTTACGACCGAAGCCATTGCGATGGGCACTACCATTTAAATAGCACCTGTCATTGTATTTGATCCCATACAGCGAATTAAATTGGAAGAAACATTATTGTATGATTATATTTTTGAATGGGGCGAGGATGATAAAAGTGCTGCTGTGGCTTTAGGATATGTGTCTATATATAATCATACTATTATAGCCAATTGCAGATACGATATGGATTTTGAATTTGAAACTATGTCCATCATTACTATAAGAGATATTAAGCAAGGCGAAGAATTATTTATTAATTATAATGCAGATGGGCAGGCGGATAAACCAGTATGGTTTGAGCAGCATTAGACTTGCTTAGAGATAGACAATCTTAGTAAAACAACAAACAAACCGGCATCGATAATTTAATAGATACACCAGTGGATGTTAATGCACCAGTTTGAATATTTCTTCTGAAGGCAATTATATTATCTGAATCTTGATTGGCTACTAAAAGCCAGTTACCGTCTTTGCTAATGGTGAAATTGCGCGGTGCTTTTCCTTCCGTACTAGTATATTGAATCGTTTTCTCTTCCAATTTTCCATTTCGTAGTACTTTAAATGAAACTATATTATTTTCAGTGCCTCTATTGCTTGCATATAAATAAAGCCCGTCGGGTGATAAATGAATATCGGCACTGCCCGCTTTCCCCTTAAAAGTATTTGGATGCGTATAAACCTTTTGCAAGAAGCTAGCTGCACCATTTAAAAAAAGGTACACGCTAATACTACCTGTGAGCTCTTCAATAACATACAGATATTTTCCATTGCTTGAAAAACATAAATGTCTGGGCCCTGCACCTGGGCTTGATTTTATGCTACTAGCTTTCTGTGTTTGAAGTGGAGGTCCGTTTTTTGTTTGGTAAGGATAAATAGAAATTTCATCCATGCCTAAATCGGGGGTCAATACATATTTTCCGTCGGGTGAAAAAAATACACCATGTACATGTGCTTTCTCTTGTCTTGCTTCATTTACACTTTTACCTTCATGTTGAATAAACTGTTGCGGGTTGGATAGACGGCCATCAGCAAATCGGTGGTAGCTGGTAATACTTCCTCCGCTATAGTTAGCAACGAATAAATTAGATTGGTCCGGACTTAATGCAATATAAGAGGGGTCTGCGCCCTTGCTAGTTTTTTCTTGTATTAAATTCAATTTATTGTCTGTAAATGAATAGGCACTCACTTTGCCATCACTACCTTCATTAGCTGCGTATACCTGCCCGTGGTCTTTTGAAATAGTTAAAAAAGAAGGATTATTTGCAGCTTCAGTATGACTTATTTCAGTAGCCTTTCCAGTGGCGGTATCAAATGATAATACATAAATACCCTTACTACCATTTTTAGTATAAGTACCTACTAATAAATTAGGAGCTAATAAACTAGGAGCAGGTGCCGGAGTTTGAGCAATTGAACTAAAAGCAATTATAAAAAAAATAAAAATGAAAAATACTTTTTTTAGATGGACGCTTATATTTAATTGCTTACGCTGATTCATTTTATATTTTAATATTCAATTTTATTGATACACTCTTACATAATCCACTACCATTCTACAAGGGAAAATACTATCATCAATGGTGTTTCCAGCAAAATTACCACCCACTGCTACATTTAAAAGCAAAAATTCAGGCGCCACAAACGGGTAAGCTTCTACGCCTCTTCCATCGTTAGCTACATTATAATACAATACACCATCTATATAAAACTTAATCATGTCCTTGGTCCAATCAATGCTATAAATATGAAAGACATCGGTCACGTTATCAATATTGGTTTTATATGTTTTTTGAGTACCTAGGGTCCAGTTGAGTAATTTAGAATGCGCTGAAAAATGCACAAGACCTAAGTCCTTGCCTGTGTGTTCCATGATATCAATTTCTCCACAAGCAGGCCAACCCACAGCACCTGGTCCTTCAATATTATCACCTAGCATCCAAATGGCAGGCCAAGAACCAACCCCTTTAGGAAGCTTTGCTCTTATTTCAAATCGTCCATAAGTCCAAGAAGCTTTGCCTTGTGTTAGTAATCTTGCAGAAGTATAATTTTTACCTCCTCTACTTTCCTTTCTAGCCTCAATAATTAGGTTGCCATTTTCAATTCTTGCATTGGTAGAATCCCTGGTATAGTATTGTGATTCATTGTTACCCCAGCCATTGGATCCAATACCTATATTATATTTCCATTTGGTCGTATCTGGCGTGCTTCCTTTATCAAACTCATCCGACCATACTAGCTTTTTCGCTGTATCTGTTGGGGTAGTAGGCGTGGTGGGAGTGGTGGGTGTAGTAGGTGTTATTACTACAGGAGCAGGAGCAGGAGCCGGTGCTTCTTTTTGAGCACAAAAAGACAAAGAAAGAACCGTTAAAATCATAGATAGGGGTAGAATACGCATAAAAACAATTGTTAATAGTGAATTATTGAAATTTGTGCTAGCAAATTAGTCAAAATATTTCTTTTTTGTTGGGTAATTTCTAAAAGGGTTGTAAATTTGCGCCATGACACTAAACAACCATACACATCATTCGCATTTGCTATCCAATGGGTAGGCTATGGGTGTAGGTATGTAACTATATTTAACCAAAGGGCTTACTAACAAGTAAGCCCTTTTAGTTTATAGTCAGTCAAGTAAAATATATAATATAAATAATATGCGTTTAAAATTAGCTATACAGAAGTCGGGTCGATTACACGACGATTCAATGCGTTTACTAAAAGAAGCGGGCATTGATATTGGCAATGGCGTCAATAAGTTAAAAGCGGAAGCGACTAATTTCCCCATTGAGTTATTTTTTTTAAGAGATGACGATATTCCTCAATACGTGGAAGACGGTGTAGCGGATATTGGCTTTGTGGGAGAGAATGTAGTGTATGAAAAAGCAAAAAAAGTAGAAGTTTCCTATAGCTTAGGTTTCGGAAAATGCAGACTTAGTTTTGCGGTTCGAAAAAATGAAAATTTTACAGGGCCTGCTTATTTATCTGGTAAAAAAATTGCTACAAGTTATCCAGTACTTGTGCAGGGTTATTTAGACAAGCATGGTATTAAAGCAGAGATACATGAAATTAGTGGAAGTGTGGAAATTGCACCAGGCATTGGCCTTGCCGATATTATTTGTGATTTAGTAAGTAGCGGCTCTACTTTATTTATGAATGGCTTAAAAGAAGCCGAAACTATTTTAGACTCTCAGGCCGTTCTTATTAAAAGAAAAGCCTTAGCGCCTGAAGCGGAAGCTATTTTACAAAAATTATTATTCAGAATTGAGTCGGTTAAAAAAGCGAAGCGTAATAAATATGTTTTATTAAATGCGCCGAATGATAAATTAGAAAAAATAATTTCTTTATTGCCTGGTATGAAAAGTCCTACGGTGGTGGCCTTGGCTACGCCGGGTTGGAGTAGTGTGCATAGTGTAATTGACGAAAGCGATTTTTGGGAAATTATTGAACAGTTAAAACTAGCAGGCGCCGAAGGAATATTGGTGGTGCCTATTGAAAAAATGATATTATAATGATTCAAGTATTTAAAGAACCTAAAAAGAAAGATTGGCCAAGTATCTTAGCCCGACCTCAATTCGATGCAGCTCCCTTAGAGGCTAAAGTGAGAGAAATATTACTAGCCGTGAAGCAAAGGGGAGATGCTGCTGTTTCAGCGTATACCCTGGCTTTTGATAAAGTAGCAGTAAGTAATTTTAAACTGAGTGCTGAAAAAATAGAGGCAGCTGAAAAGGCTTTAACCCCTGGTTTAAAAACCGCTATTCAATTAGCCAAAGTAAATATTGAAGTATTTCATCAAGGGCAAATACAAAAAGAAGAAAGAATTGAAACCATGCCTGGGGTTTGGTGTTGGAGAAAGTCGGTGGGCATTGAAAAAGTAGGTATTTATATTCCAGGAGGAACGGCTCCTTTATTTTCAACAGTACTTATGTTGGGTATTCCTGCAAAATTAGCGGGCTGTAAAGAAATTATTTTATGTACGCCTCCGAATGAAAAAGGAGAAATTGACCCAGCCATTATTTATGCTGCTTCTTTAGTGGGTGTGACAGCTATTTTTACAATAGGCGGTGTACAAGCTATTGCGGCCCTTGCTTATGGCACAGCTACGGTGCCTAAAGTGTATAAAATATTTGGTCCAGGAAATCAATATGTAACAGCTGCTAAACAAATTATTCAACAAGAAGGAGTAGCTATTGATATGCCAGCCGGTCCAAGTGAAGTATGTGTTTACGCCGATGAAACAAGTATCGCATCCTTTGTGGCTGCCGATTTATTATCACAAGCCGAACATGGTGCCGATAGTCAAGTAATACTTATTGCAAATAGTATAGAGATAGTGGAGCAGGTTCAAAAAGAATTGGATATGCAACTAGCATTACTACCTAGAAAAGAAATGGCCACAAAAGCCTTGGCTCATTCTAAAGCCATTGTAATTGAAAATACAGAAGAGGCTATTGCAATGATGAATGAATATGCGCCTGAGCATCTTATATTATCTATTAATAATGCTGCACAAATAGCTGAAAAAATTATCAATGCGGGTTCTATTTTTATTGGTAATTTTTCTCCAGAATCGGTGGGCGATTATGCAAGTGGAACCAATCATACACTACCTACCAATGGTTTTGCGAAAGCCTATAGTGGAGTAAGTATGGATTCTTTTGTAAAGAAAATTACCTTTCAGCAATTAACAGAAAGAGGGCTAGAAAATATTGCACCTACTATTATAGAAATGGCTACAGCAGAGGGTTTGCAAGCACATAGCAAGGCCGTTGAATTAAGAGTGGAGTGGATAAAATCTAAAATCTAAGGCTATGCAATTTGATATCAAAAAAATAGTAAGACATAATATTGAAATATTAAAAGCCTATTCTTCTGCTAAGGAAGAATATACAGGAACCGCGAATGTATTATTAGATGCGAACGAAAACAGTTTAGGATCACCTACTACAAAATGGTATAACCGTTATCCCGACCCTTATCAAAAAAAGTTAAAAGAAAAATTAGCCTTCATTAAACAAATAGAAGCTTCGCAAATATTTATTGGAAATGGCAGCGATGAATGTATCGATAATTTATACCGAACTTTCTGTATTCCTGGCAAAGACAATGTTATTATTTGTCCTCCCACCTATCCTATGTACGAAGTAAGTGCGAATATTAATAATATTGAAATTCAATTGGCGCCCTTGCTTGAGAATTATCAATTAAATCTGGCGCATATAGAACAGTTGGTCAATGAGCATACTAAAATTATTTGGATATGTTCACCCAATAATCCCACAGGCAATTCATTAGATAGGATTGATATTGAAACTATCTTAAATCATTTCAATGGAATAGTGGTAGTAGATGAAGCCTACATTAATTTTTCTAAACAAAAATCTTTTGCGCAGTCTTTAATTGATTATCCCAATTTAGTAGTACTTCAAACTTTAAGTAAAGCATGGGGGCTTGCAGGTATAAGACTAGGTATGGCTTTTGCAAGCAAAGACATTATTGCTTATATGAATAAAGTAAAACCACCCTATAATATTAGTATTGTTGCACAAGAATTGGCTTTAACTGCACTTGAAGAAGTGGGTCAAGTCAATGATATGATTATGCATTTGGTGGATATGCGTGTAGCCTTAGCAGCAGTGATTGAAAGCATGCCTTATGTAGAAAAAGTATACCCTTCAGATACTAATTTTTTATTGGTCAAAATACCCAATGCAAGAAGCTTGTATGAGTTCTTATTAACCAAGGGTATTGTGGTAAGAGATAGGTCTAGTCTAGAAAATTGTGTCGATAGTTTAAGAATTACAGTAGGCAATGAGCAAGAAAATACACAATTGGTAGATGCGATGGCTCAGTGGATAGAAATAACTTTCCCCAATGCCTCCGTTTAAGTTAATTTTGTTAAATTACAGACTCAACTTATTTTAAATAAATAGTACTATTATGAAAAAACAGATTCAATTATTAAGTGTTGCTTTTTTAGCTTTTTCGCTGCCTGTTTTGGCGCAAGACAATGCAGGTTTAAAATTATCTGAAGGGTTTAAAGCTAATTTGTATGCCAATAATATTGGAGGTGCAAGACATATAGCCATAACAAAGTCTGGCGTTGTTTTTGCAAAATTAAATAATCCTAATAAAGAAGGTAATTCAATTGTAAGATTAGAAGACGCCAATAACGATGGAGTAGCGGATAAAATAAATGGTTGGGCTAAATATGGCGGGACTGGAATTTTTGTAAAAGGAAATAGTTTATATGCTAGTTCTAACGAAGCCATTTTTAAATATGAATTAAATAGCAAAGACGAAGTGGTTAATCCGCTGGCACCTGTAACTATTGTTAGTGGGTTAATTGATAGAAGACAACATAATTCGAAGTCAATCACATTTGATATGGCTAACAATATATATGTTAACATAGGTGCTTATTCTAATGCTTGTCAAGAAAAAGATAGAATGCCAGGTTCTCAAGGAATGATGCCTTGCCCTATTTTAGATTCTGCTGGAGGTATTTGGAAATTTGATGGTAGTAAAGAAAATCAAACATATAAAGATGGTAAGCGTTATGGTACTGGTCTTCGAAATGTAATTGGATTAGATTGGAACACAAACTCTAATCAGTTATATGTTGCACAACATGGCCGTGATCAATTAAATAGTTTTTATCCTAATTTATATAGTGATGCACAAAATGCAGAAATACCTGCTGAAACTTTTTATGAAATCAAAGAGGGCGATAATGCAGGCTGGCCTTATGTTTATTATGATCCTAGTCAACATAAAAAAATAGTCTCTCCTGAATATGGTGGAGATAGTAAGAAAGAAGGATCTGCTGAGTTTAAAGAACCAGCTGTGGCATTTCCTGCACATATGGCACCAATGGCTGTATTATTTTACACAGGCAATCAATTTCCTACAAAATATAAAAACGGAGCATTTATTAGTTTTCATGGTTCATGGAATAGAGCTCCACTTCCTCAAGAAGGATTTTTTGTAGCCTTTGTACCTTTCAAAGACGGCAAGGCTACTGGTGAATGGGAAATTTTTGCTAACGGATTTGCAGGCACAGAAAATGGAGCTAAAATAGCTAATCCAAGTAAGGCTAAGGCAAGACCCTGTGGTTTAGCGCAAGGTCCAGATGGTTCTATTTATGTTAGTGATGATACCAAGGGCGCCATTTTTAAGATCAGTTATTCTAAATAAATATTTTAAAAGAAGTTTGAAAAAATAAATGCTAATTAAGTATGGTGAATCTTTTAATGAATAGAAAAATAAATAGAGCAGTAAACAGAGTAGCTAAATTTATTTTATTGTTTTGCTTTTTAGTC
>SHWX01000057.1 GCA_009693615.1 Chitinophagaceae bacterium
GGAGACGCTGAATTGAATAGAGTATTAGGAGGCGGTATTGTACTAGGCTCTATTATACTTGTAGCAGGTGAACCAGGCATTGGAAAAAGTACTTTGTTTTTACAACAAGGTCTTTTAATGAAGGAGCAAGTGGTTTTATATATCAGCGGTGAAGAAAGTATTCAGCAAATAAAAATGCGCGCCGATAGATTGAATATCAAAAACGATCATTTCTTTTTATTAACGGAAACACATACTGCTGCTATATTTAAAGCCATTAAAAAATTAAAACCCACGGTGGTTATTGTCGATTCTATACAAACATTGGAATCCAATCTCATTGAAGCGGCTGCTGGCAGCGTCTCTCAAATAAAACAAACTGCTGCAGAGTTTCAACGCTTTGCTAAAGAAACAGGCACACCGGTTTTTTTAATTGGGCATATTACTAAAGAAGGAACCATTGCAGGACCAAAAATATTAGAGCATATGGTAGATACCGTATTGCAATTTGAAGGAGATAGACATTACGCTTATCGTATGCTACGCACTTTAAAAAACAGATTCGGTGGTACCAGTGAATTAGGCATTTATGAAATGACTAGCGAGGGAATGAAAGTAGTGACCAACCCCTCTGCTTTTTTAATCGCCCAAAGAAATGATGCTTTAAGCGGTAGTACCATTGCAGCTTCCATGGAAGGCATGCGTCCTTTATTAATAGAAGTACAAGCCTTAGTTACACAAAGTGTTTATGGCACACCACAAAGAACTGTTACGGGTTTTGATTTAAGAAGGCTACAACTTTTATTAGCCGTTTTAGAAAAAAGAGGTGGCTTTGCTTTTGGTATGAAGGATGTTTTTGTAAATATTGCAGGTGGTTTAAAAATAGAAGATCCTTCGATGGACTTGGCCATTATACTCGCCTTGCTTTCTTCTTTTGAAGACTTACCACTTCCACAAGGCATTTGCTTTGCAGGTGAAGTAGGATTGAATGGAGAAATTAGAGCAGTGAACAGAATTCAACAAAGAATTGCAGAGGCTGAAAAATTAGGCTTTGAAAAAATTATTATTTCAAGCTTTAATCAAAAAGGAATTGATACTAAAAAATTAGGTATAACTGTGGTAGCAGTAGAAACAGTGGAAGAAGCCTATAAGCTCTTCTTCAATGCCTAAGAACACATTCATTAGTTATATATTCATTAGGTCCTTTTTGAATCGTCTTCAAGCATACAGCGCAGGATTTTTATATTTATTCTACCCGCATATTTGTATGCACTGTGGTAGCGAAGAGCTTCAGGCAGAAAATGTTTTATGCGAACCCTGTGAAAAAAATTTACCCTACACTCATTTTTTACCTATTGAAAAAAATACCATTGAAAAAATATTTTGGGGAAGAGTACCCTTACATGAAGCGGGCGCAAGTTTATTTTTTACCAAGGATAGTACTGTGCAGTCTTTGGTTTTTGCTTTAAAATATAAACACCAAAAAAAAGCAGGTAGGCTACTTGGAAATATTATTGGGCAAGACATCATTAATAGCCAACGATTTAAAAATATCGATTGCATGATTCCCATTCCCCTTAGTAAAAACAAGCAAAGGGCAAGAGTTTATAACCAAGCCCTCGTTATTTGTGAAGGCATTCAAGAAAAACTTCCTCATATTCAAATTCTTCCTTTACTGTTGAAGCATAAAAATGCTATCAGTCAAACCAGCAAGGATAGAATTCAAAGAACCCAGCTTAGCCCTCAAAGTTATTCAATCATTGATCCTGTTCAAATAGCTGAAAAAAATGTCTTAGTGGTGGATGATGTCATTACCACGGGAGCTACCATTGAATCTGTTTGTAATTATATATTAAGCGAGGCTAGGCCTCATTCCCTTAGCGTGGTGGCTGCCGCTTATACGATCTAGTCAACTTTTTCTAAATAATTTTGTTATATTTATTGTTCAAGATTAAAACAAAATTATCAAAAAATAGTATTTCCTATGAAAACATTATTAAGCATTTTACTTATGGCCACTGTACTCACTACTAACGCACAAAGCATACATAGTTTTACCGTAAAAAGTATTGATGGTAAAAACTTAAACCTAGCCAGCTTCAAAGGCAAAAAAATATTAATTGTAAACACTGCCTCAAAATGTGGTTACACACCTCAATACGAAGGTCTAGAAAAAGTATACGAGCAGTATAAAGATAAATTAGTAATTATAGGATTTCCTTGCAACCAATTCGGCGGACAAGAAGCAGGAACTAATGAAGAGATTGCAGATTTTTGTAAAAAAAATTATGGTGTTAGTTTTCCTTTAGCTGATAAAATTGATGTAAAGGGAAGCAATGCTGCACCCATTTATCAATGGCTTACACAGAAGTCTAAAAATGGAATTTTAGACGCTAGCATTTCCTGGAATTTTAATAAGTTTTTAATTGATGAGAACGGCAAAATGATGGCTTATTTTCCAAGCAACGTGAAGCCAGATAGCGAGTCAATTTTGTCTTATTTAAAATAATTGTACCCCCCTGTTTTTTAGCCGGCTTTTATAAACTATCCGTTATCTTCGTTGCATGTTATTCAGCGAAGTCATAGGTCAGGAGGCATTAAAAAAGCAATTGGTTCACTTAGTAGAACAAAAAAGACTAAGTCATGCTTTATTATTTGCAGGCCCAGATGGCGCAGGGGCCCTGCCTTTAGCAATTGCCTTTGCACAATATATTGTAAGTCTTCCAGCCAATAACGAAGGGTCTGTGGCTGACTTATTTGGAGCGGCTTCTACAGAAGTTAAAGCAGATACTTTCTATACACCGGGACAAATAGAAAATTTACCCGCTTATCATAGAGCCAGTAAACTCATGCATCCCGATTTGCATTTTTCATTTCCCTCCATTACAGAAAAGCCAGGACAAAAAAATTTAAGTGCCAATTATATTGAAGAGTGGAGAGAGTTTATCGTGGGCTATCCATATGGCAATGTTTTTGATTGGTTACAATTTATTAAAGCCGAAAATAAACAAGGTAATATTAGCGCCGATGAGTGCGCAGAAGTCATTAAAAAATTATCTTTTAAAAGTTTTGAAAGTGCTTACAAGGTATTAGTCATGTGGATGCCTGAATACTTAGGTAAGGAAGGCAATAAACTTTTAAAGCTTATTGAAGAACCGCCAGATAACACCATTATAATTTTAGTAGCCGCCAGTGAAGAAAATATTTTGCCTACCATTTTAAGCAGATGTCAATTTATTAAAGTGCCTCGATTAGCAAGTAATGAAATTGAAGCTGCTTTAATTAGCAAGGGGCAAATTGAAAAAGAAAAAGCAGCACAGATTGCTTCTATGTCGGATGGCAATTATAGAGAAGCCCTTCATTTATTACAACATAGCGATGCAGACTACTTAAGCCAAATAAGAGAATGGCTAAATGCCATTTTGAAAAATGGGCCAGTGGCACAGGTTAAATGGGTAGACGAGACCAGTAAAATGGGCAGGGAGCCGCAGAAGCAGTTTTTGAAGTATTTTAACCATTTACTAGAGCAAAGTATTCGTTTAAAAATACTGGGCACCGACCTGCCTTTAGACCCCGATTTAAAGGATTTCGCCTTAAGAATCAATAAGATAGCTAGTGTAGGCCAAATGGAGGCCATTATTCAAGAAATAGACAAGGCTACCTATTATATAGAGAGAAATGCCAACCCAAAAATGCTATTTATGGCCTTGGGCATCAAGTTCTATCATATCATTCAGAACAAAACCTTAATTTTGACAGATGCCTAGCAAGTAAGTGAGAGAATCAGAGAAAAGAAGCTAGGCCCGGTATTTTTATTCATTAACAGTAGAACTTACATAATATGGGATGTGGATCTTGTGGAACAGGAACACCAAATGGGTGTAAAAGTAATGGGGGCTGTAGTACAGGAGGTTGTAATAGACTGAATGTCCATGATTGGTTACGCGATTTACCTATCGACGATGCCGCTACACAATGCAAAGTTGTAGAAGTTAGCTTCAAGCAAGGCAGTAGAAAAGAATTCTTTAGAAACATCAGTGCACAACATTTTGAAAAAGGCGACTACGTTACCGTAGAGGGCGTGAATGGATTTGACCTAGGAGAAATTGCCTTGACAGGTGAATTAGTGCGTATACAATTAAAGAAAAGAGGGACCGATGAATTCAGCCCTGAGATGAAAAAAATATTAAGACCTAGTAACGAAAGAGATTTAGAAACTTACCATATTAGTAAAAGTAGAGAAGCCGCTATGTTGTCTCGTAGTCGTGCTGCTGCCAGAGACCTAAGGTTGGAAATGAAATTAAGTGAAGTGGAATTACAGGCCGATGGTAAAAAAGGAACTTTCTTTTATACAGCAGATGATAGAATTGATTTTAGAGAACTCATAAGAACTTTTGCTGGAGAGTTTAAAGTAAAAGTGGAAATGCGTCAAATAGGTATTAGACAAGAAGCCGCCAAAGTAGGTGGTATTGGAAGTTGTGGAAGAGAACTTTGTTGCAGTACTTGGTTACATGATTTCAAAAGTGTGAACACGACTGCTGCACGTTATCAAAATTTATCTATCAACCAAACGAAGTTGAGTGGTCAATGTGGTAGATTAAAATGTTGTTTGAATTTTGAATTAGATACTTATTTAGATGCCTTACAAGGTTTCCCCGATTATGCAGATACACTTCAAACAGTAATGGGTCAGGCTTTTTTAATTAAAAAAGATATTTTCAAAAATTTAATGTGGTATACCCTTCCTAATAATACCAAACATTTTCCTTTAACGATTGACCGCGTTATTGAAATTAAAAAATTAAATAAGCAAGGTATTGCAGTAGAGGAATTACAAGCAGTAGAAATTACCGGTAAAAACAAAGAAGTAGAACCAGAATTTGTAGAACTAGTAGGTCAGATAAGTTTACGTTCATTAGAAAAGAATGATCGCAGAAGAAGAGATCAACAAAGAAACGATAACCGTCCTAATAACGGACCAAGACCCAATAACGGACCAAGAAGCAATAACGGCCCAAGACCCAATAACGGCCCAAGACCAAGTAACGGACCAAATAACCCTTCGGCTAATTAATTAAGCGTATAGTTTTTCTAATTCCTGATTTGTAAAATCCATCAAGTTTTTTACATAATGGGGAGAGAAATTAAATTCAATGCCTGCTGTTTTATATAATTCAGGCAAGGTTTTAGTCCCCCCCAAGCTTAAAGCATTCATATAATTCTCTAAAGCCTCTGTTGGATTTTTTTGATACTGCATCCACATGCCAATAGCACCTAATTGCGCAATACCATATTCAATATAATAAAAAGGTACTTCAAATAAATGCAGTTGTCTTTGCCATCCAATAGCCCTGTAAGCCTCCATTCCAGAATAGTCAATGCTATCTGTAGAAAATTCTGCTACAATATTTTTCCAAGAAGCCGTACGCTCTTCTATGGTATGCATAGGATTTTCATAGACCCAATGTTGAAACTTATCAATAATAGCAATCCAAGGGAATATGGTAATGGTTCTTTCTAACTGATGTTCTTTCGCTCTATTTAAATCTTCTTCATTATCGAAAAAGCTTTGCCAATGATTCATGGTAAATAATTCCATTGACATACTTGCTACTTCAGCCATTTCCATGGGATACTCTTTAAACGCCGTTAAAGAAAGTGGATGCGCTAAAAAAGAATGTATGGCGTGGCCACCTTCATGTACCATGGTAGTGACATCACTCATTTGACCAGCTGCATTCATAAAAATAAATGGTGCCCCCGATTCTGCCAAGGGACAATTATACCCACCTGGCGCTTTTCCTTTTCTACTTTCTAAATCAAAATGTTTTAAGTCGTCCATCTTACGTAAGCAGTCTGCAAAAAATGGATTCAATTTTTCAAAACAAGCCACCGATTTATTGTATAAATCCTTGCCGTCTGTAAAAGGCTTTAAAGGGGCTGTGCCTGCAGGCTCTGCTTCTGTATCCCAAGGCTTTAAAGTAGCCAGTCCTAATTTCTTTTTCTTGCGTGCATAAATTTTATCTATCAGTGGAAGCACATGTAACTTTATAGCTTGATGAAATTGAAAACAATCTTCTTTAGCATAATCAAATCTTCCCAGCTCTTGAAATTTATAATCTCTATAATTGGCAAAGCCTGCATTCAAGGCTACTTGATTTCTTTTTTGAATCAAGCTAGAAAATAAATCATGCATACTGCTTTGATCTTGCAAGCGACGCTCTTGTATTTTAACATACACTTCTTCTCTAATAGCTCTGTCGGGGTTTTCTAAAAACTGAGCGGCTTGTTGCAATGTATATTCTTGTTCCCTAAATTGAATAGTCATTTTTCCTGCAATAGTTCCATATTGCTGTTGTAGTACACTTAACTCCGCTTGAATAGGAATGTTTTCTTCTCTAAAAAGTTCGATACTTTTTTTAACGGAACGTAAATAAGTAAAATAGGCCGACTGATTAAGTTCGGCGGTATAAGGGCAGGCAATTAATTTTTTATTAAGCGCATCTGCATAGGGTTGCATTTTTGGCTGAATCTCCATGCAGAAAAAATTGAACGATTCTTCTAAAGATTTGTCGGTGGTATCACAGGTCATTTTGATTTGTCTCCAACAGGCATCCTCACTTATAAAGGCCTCTAGTTCACTTAGGTGTTGAAGCCAATTTTCAAGGGTGGCTACTGAATCTAAATCTTGGGCTAATAAGGTCTTAAAATAAGGCTCCAGGCCCTCCCAATTGGTTAAAACAGCATCGGTAGGAAGAAACTGATGGCTTAGTTTTTGAATGTCTGCTGTTCTTGGCATTATATGGTATTTTAAGTGGCAAATTTACTACTTTTACACACTTCAAAAGCGACTAAAATTGCCCAATACCATTCATTTACTGCCAGACCACATAGCCAACCAAATAGCGGCAGGTGAGGTTATACAAAGACCTGCCAGTGCGGTAAAGGAATTACTAGAAAATGCAGTAGATGCTGGTGCCACCGAAATAAAATTACTAGTCAACGATGCGGGCAAGGCCCTGATTCAAGTCATTGATAATGGGAAGGGCATGAATGCCACAGATGCAAATAATGCATTTGCCCGTCATGCCACCAGTAAAATAAGTACCATCGAGGATTTATTTCATATTAGAACCATGGGTTTTCGTGGAGAAGCCTTGGCTTCCATTGCAGCAGTGGCCCAAGTAAGTTTAAAAACTAGAAGAGCGGAAGATGAAATGGGTACCGCTGTTGAAATTGAAAACAGTAAAGTAACAGATACAAGTGCGATAGCTTGTCCCCTAGGCACAAGTGTAAGTATGAAAAATTTATTTTTCAATGTGCCTGCTAGAAGAAATTTTTTAAAAAGTAATAGCGCCGAGCTTAAACATATCATTGAAGAATTTACAAGAGTAGCCCTTGCCTTTCCTGAAATTTATTTTAGTTTGTCTAGTAATGGACAAGATGTATATCATTGGGAGGGTGGCCCTTTTAAACAAAGAGCCATTCAAGTTTTAGGCAATGCCTATCAAACGAAACTAGTAACAGTGGGTGAAAAAACTGACTACTTAACCATTACAGGCTTTGTAGGCAAACCCGATACTGCCAAAAAAACAAGAAGCGATCAGTACTTTTTTGTAAACCGCCGTTTTATTAAAAGTGCATACTTGCATCATGCGGTTGCCAATGCCTTTGAAGGTTTAATTGCTAAAGAAAATTTTCCTAGTTATTTATTATACATCGATGTAGATCCCGCACAAGTAGATATTAACGTGCATCCTACAAAGCAAGAAATAAAATTTGAAGACGATAAAATAATTTACGCCTTTGTGCAAGCGGCCGTAAGACATGCCTTAGCACAATTTAGTATAGCCCCTTCATTGGATTTTTCTTTGGATGCCAATATTCAACAATTAGATGCGATTCAAAAACCTTTTACCGACGAAAAGTATAATAATACTACTAAGCAGTCTTTATATGAAGGCTTTAGTAAGAAAAATCAAGCGCATTTAATTTCAAGAAGCGAAAATGCTGCTAAACAAGATTGGAAAAGTTTTTTTACAGACATCCCCTCTTCAAATGATCAAATGGATGCAGCTGGTGAATCCTATATTGTAAAAGCTTCTTCTATGGGTTTATACAAAGAAGGCAACCCACTACAAATAGAAGAAACAGCAAGCCTACTTCAATTACATCAAACTTATATACTAGCGCCTTCGCACAGTGGAGTAATAATTATTCACCAACAATTAGCGCACGAGAGAGTTTTGTACGAAAAATTTCAAAAGGCAAGCGCTCAGCCTCATGCGACTCAAAAAAGTTTATTCCCTGTGGTATTAGAACTAAGCGTGAGTGATGCCATTTTACTAGAAGATATTATCGAAGACCTTGCCCTTATTGGATATGAAATTGAACCCTTTGGTCAAAATAGTTTTATTATACAAGGTATACCTGCCGATATCATTTCGGGTAATGAAAAAAATGCGATTGAATTACTACTAGAGCAGTTTAAACATTTTAGTGGTGATATTAAATTTAGTAAAAGAGAAAAGCTCATTCGCTGCATGGCGCGTCAAATGGCTATTAAAGCAGGTCAGGCGCTAAGTCATAAAGAAATGCATGCCTTGATAGAATCATTGGCAGACTGCGATATCCCCACCATTACTGCTTCTGGGGCCCCTACCTATGTTGAATTAAAGGAGGATTATTTAGATGGTTTGTTTAGTAAATAACTAGCTCCACTTTACCTAGCTAAAATTTATTTTCAATTTTACCTAGTTCACCTTCATGATACTTGTTAAATAAGCTTCCACCGCTTTTCTAACTGGAGAACTGCTAGGGCTAATATGATTGGCCACTAGAACTGAAAATAATAAGCGCGTTCCTTTATTCGTAATAATATAACCACTCAAAGCAACTTGATTACCTAAGGTTCCTGTTTTTGCATACAATTCTCCAGGAATATTTTTATAATAAGCAGCTAAAGAAGTTTTGCCACCTTGCGCGAAAATGCCTTTAATACGCTTTATGCTAAAATCGGTTTCCATTTTTTTCAATAAGGCCACATAATTTTCAGGCGTATTTAAATTAAAGCGACTTAGTCCACTACCGTCTGCCCACTGTGTGGGTTGAGGGAAAAAACTAAACTCCGATTTTAAAATGGTATCCACTAAAGCTTCATCATTAATGGTGCCTAAAACCTGCTCACTTGCCATTAAAAAAACTTGCTCTGCAAAAAAGTTATCACTTCTATGCATCATAATTTTTAATAAACTATCAGTAGCTACCGTTTTTACAATTCGTCCATTAGTCTGATGCCAACTCTTTTGAATGGCAATAGGAAAGGCAGGATGAAGTGTATCTTCTAATAAAGCTTTTGCTAAAGCATAAGTCGTATCGGTAATAAAAGGAATTTGTTGTAAGGTTTCTTTAATAGTTCTACCCGTAGCAAAAAATTGATTTGATAATTTTTCTCTTGACCACTGCGTATACTCTTTAGGTGCTGTCTGATTTTTTGTAAATAAACTAGGCTGAAAATTGACCCCGTTTTTTGATTTAGTAACAGTAAGCACATTACCATAAATATTTAATCTATTTCTTTCTGGTTGATAGTCTTCAGCATAATCGTCCCAAGACCAGCCTTTTCCATACATCGCAAAGGCATCTGCTTTATCGGGGAAACATAAAACAACTTGCTTTTTTGTTTGACGAATTAAATCGGCAATAGGTTGATAAGCAAAATCGGGATGTAAAAAACTAGGATCGCCCAAGGGTAATAAAAAAATACTGTCTTTGTTTTCTGCCATTTTCCAGCCAGGTATAGAATCGCCTAAAAAGCGCATACCTAAATAAGTAGAAAGAATTTTAGTATTACTTGCAGGTGTATAGTATAAATCACTTAAGTGACGGTCTACCCATTTTTCTTTAGAATTATTATAGACTGCTACCCCTACATGGGCTCCTTTTAAAGCAGGATCTGCTAATAAAGTTTTCTGTGCCTGACGTACAGAACAAGCAGCAGTTGATAACAATAAAAATAATGTAAATAGGGTAGGAAAATTTATTCCCTTTCTAATGCTCTTAGCCATCTTTCTGGAATTTCGTTATTGGAAGCTACTAAATAA
>SHWX01000058.1 GCA_009693615.1 Chitinophagaceae bacterium
TTAAAAGGCACTATTGATAAAATTGAATTTAATGGAAAGCAAGTAGTAGTGGTAGATTACAAAACAGGCAATATAGAAAACGCAAGAGAAAAATTAAAAGGACCGAATGAAAAAAATCCTTTAGGAGGAGATTATTGGAGACAGGCCGTTTTTTATAAAATACTACTGAACCATCACCCTAAAAATTGGGAAGTGACCACGGCCGAATTTGATTTCATAGAGCCCAATAAGAAAAAAGATTTTGAAAAAATTGCAGTGCCTATTACAGATGCCGATATTACTACCGTGAGTCAACAAATTCAATTGGTTTGGGGTAAAATTCAAGCCAAGGATTTTTACACTGGTTGTGGCAAGGAAGATTGCCATTGGTGTAATTTTGTTAAAACAAACGAATTAGCAGTGGCGCTTCATGAAATAAAAGCGGCCGCTGAATCAGAGGAAGAATAAATCAATTAAGTTTGCATTCTATGAGGAAGTTTTCAATACTGAAATTATTGGTCTTGGCTGGATGGGCGCTTTCAAGCATCATACAATTAGAAGGCTGCGCCAATATCGTACCTCCTAGTGGCGGACCCAAAGATAGTTTACCTCCCTACTTAATTACAGCAAGGCCCATTGATTCTGCACTAGGTGTTTTCCCTAAAGAAATTTTAGTAGGCTTTAACGAATTTATTACCACTACTTCTATTCAAGAAAATTTAATTGTCTCTCCTAGTTTAAAAAATATGCCGCTTATTGATGCGCGTTTAAATAGTATTAGAATAAGAATTGCCGATACTTTATTAAATAATACCACTTATAGCATACAATTTGGCAACGCCATCAAAGATGTGAACGAAGGCAATATCTTAAAAAACTTTACCTATGTGTTTAGTACCGGTACTCGTTTAGATACTGGAAAAATAAATGGTAAAGTAATGCTTGCTGAAAACGGCAGAGTGGATAGCACTTTTGTGGTGATCTTGCAACCAGCAGGCAAAGACTCTGCTATTTTTAAAGAGCGCCCTAATTATTACACCAAGCTTAATGGCAAAGGACAGTTTAGTTTTAATTTTTTACCAAAAGGCGCCTACAATATTTTTGTACTCCCTAACGATTATACTAAAAAGTACGATGATAGCACTAAGTTTTTTGCTTTTCTAGATAGTAGTATTAGTATTGAAACGACGAAGGACTCTCTTCAACTATATGCATTTCAAGGAGCCAAAAAACCAGAAAAAAGAAAGTCAAGTACTACTGTAAAAACAACCAAAAAAGCAGGGCCTGTTTTAAAATACAGTAAAGACTTTGACGGAAGCCAACAAGATATTTTACATCCCTTACATTTAACTTTTGAAACGCCCATACATTTCAACGATAGCTTCTCTATTGCTTTATGTGATACATTTAATAAAAAATTAGAAGGCGCTAACATAAGTATTGATACGGCAAATCCTGAAACCATTACTATTTCTTATGCTTGGAAATTTGCCACCAATTACCGTTTAATCATTCCTCAAGCTTCTATAAAGGATTCTTTAAATAATATTCTAGTAAAAACAGATACCCTGGCCTTTATTACAAAAAATGAAGAAGCTTATAATAGCGCTACCATTCGTATTAAGGGTTTTGAAAATGTAAAAAATCCAATACTGCAATTAAGCCAGGACGAAAAAGTAAAATTCAGCTACCCTATTGTTTCAGCCCTTCTTTCTATTAAACAATTACCTCTTGGAGAATATACCCTTACACTATTAATAGATAATAATAATAACGGCAAATGGGATACAGGCACTTTTTATGGCAAACCCAAGAGGCAACCAGAAATAGTGCAATGGTTTCCTACCCCATTAAATATAAGAGCCAATTGGGAGAATGAAATAAATTTGATTTTAAATAAGTAATTTTACAGCCAGTATAACAATATGCAATTACCTTCTACTTTATTAGAAAATGCAGTGGCCGAATTTGCCAAGCTACCAGGCATTGGTAAAAAAACCGCACTAAGACTGGTATTGCATTTATTAAAACAAGAGCAGGACGTAACGAATAACTTTAGCGAGGTGCTCAAAAAAATGCGCAAGGAAATTCAATTCTGTCAAAAATGTTATAATATTAGTGATGGCAGTATTTGTTCTATTTGCGCGAATTCAGGTCGTCAGAAAAATACTATTTGCGTGGTGGAAAATATTAGAGACGTTATAGCAATAGAAAATACCCAACAATTTAATGGCACTTATCATGTACTCGGTGGTATCATTTCTCCTTTAGATGGTATTGGCCCCGAGCAACTTACTATTGAACCCTTAATTGAAAGAGTTAAAAAAGATAATGTATCAGAATTGGTTTTTGCCCTAAATCCCAATATTCAAGGCGATACCACCATTTATTATATTCAAAAAAAGCTAGGACCCAGCACTTGTATGATTACCACCATTGCAAGAGGTATTGCCTTTGGGGGTGAATTAGAATATGCCGATGAAATGACCCTCGGAAAGAGTATATCCAACCGCCAACCGATACACCAGTATATAAAATAGCCAAAATCAACTGAATTATATAATTTTGATGTTCAAACATTAAGTATGAGAATTGTATTCGTTTTATTATTCACCATTTTATTAAGCAGCTCTTTAGTAGCTCAAAAAAATTACAGCACAAAAAATGCAGAAGTGCATTTCATAGCAGTCGACGATAGCGATATAGATGCCGTGAATAAAAATGCGATATGTCGTCTACAATCCAATGGTGATATGAGTTTCATCATGCTTATCAAAGACTTTACATTTGAAATGGAAGGCATGCAAAAACATTTTAATGAAGAATATTTAGAAAGTGATCAATTTCCACGTGCCTTTTTTAATGGCAAAATCACTAATTTTTCTACTGTTAATTTTGCCAAGGACGGCAAGTACCCTATCACTGTTACAGGAACTATGCAAGTACATGGAGTGAATAAAGCCATGCAAACAAGCGGCATGCTTGAAATTAAAAACGGCATTCCTTTAGCCACTGCCCAGTTTACAGTCACCTTAAAAGACTTTAAAATTGGAGGCATTCTAATTAAAATGGTAGCCGACAAAATCAATATCGATATTAAAGCCAGCTTCCAATAATGAAGAATAATTAAGCTTTATTGTATAATAAGGCCATTATTTGGCTACAAACTAATAGTGTATTAACTTCGCATCGCATTGCAGGCGGATTTGTTTATTGTTCAACCTGCTTTCCGAAAGGGAAAAAAAGAACTAATAAACGATACTATTTACACCCCCCACTTTTCAATAGTATTATTAGTTGCTCTATTTTCTTTTGGATACATGCATAAAAATTTATTTATGTCAATTCAAGAGACACTCAAAAAAAGAATTTTAGTTATTGATGGTGCCATGGGCACTATGATTCAGCGCCATAAATTAACGGAAGCCGATTACCGTGGCACAAGGTTTACCGATTGGCCTTCAGACCTAAAAGGCAATAACGACTTATTATGCATTACACAGCCCGCCATTGTTACGGGTATTCATTTGCAATATTTAGAAGCAGGTGCCGATATTATTGAAACCAATACTTTCAGTAGCACTTCTATTGCCATGGCCGATTATGATATGCAAGCATTGGCGTATGAATTAAATGTAGCAGCTGTTAAATGTGGGCAAGAAGCCGTTCGACAATACAAATCAAAACATCCTAACGCAACAGAGAAATATATTGCAGGTGCTATTGGACCTTTGAATAAAACTTTAAGTTTATCACCGGATGTAAATAATCCAGGTTTTCGTGCGGTTACTTTTGATGAAGTAGTGATAGCTTATACAGAACAAATACGTGGGCTTGTAGATGGTGGCGTAGATATCATTTTAATTGAAACTATTTTTGATACCTTAAATGCAAAGGCTGCCATATTTGCTGTGAAAGAATATTTTAGAAAAGAAGGTAAGCCTGAATTACCTATGATGATAAGTGGTACTATTACCGATGCGTCGGGCAGAACTTTAAGCGGTCAAACCTTATCCGCATTCTATACTTCTATTACGCATGCCAAACCTTTAAGCGTAGGATTAAACTGTGCCTTAGGGGCGCAAGAAATGAGAAGTCATATTGAAGAGCTTGCACAAATAGCCACTTGTTATACATCGGCCTATCCTAATGCTGGCCTACCCAATGCCATGGGTGAGTACGATGAGCAGCCGCATGAAACAGCTCATTTTATTGAGGACTGGGCTAAAAATAAATTTGTCAATATTGTAGGAGGCTGTTGTGGCACTACCCCAGATCATATTAAACATATAGCGGACAATGTAAAAAATTTGACTCCCCGTTCACTTCCTATTCAAGACCCAACTATTTAAATTATGAGTGAAGAAATAATACATATTAAACCTTATTTAAGATTAGCCGGATTAGAACCCTTAATTATTCGTCCAGAAACTAATTTTGTAAACGTAGGTGAAAGAACCAATGTAACGGGTTCTAAGAAATTTGCAAGACTTATTAAAGACAATAAATACGAAGAGGCTTTATCTGTCGCAAGAAGTCAGGTAGAAAGTGGTGCGCAAATTATTGATGTGAATATGGACGACGCCTTATTAGAAGGTGTAGCTGCCATGACCACTTTTTTAAACTTAATACAAAGCGAACCAGATATTGCCAAGATTCCTATCATGATTGATAGTTCTAAATTTGAAATTATTGAAGCGGGTTTAAAATGTGTGCAAGGAAAATGTATTGTGAATTCTATTTCCATGAAGGAAGGAGAAGCTAAATTTATTGAGCAAGCATATATTTGTAAAGCCTTTGGTGCAGCCGTAATTGTGATGGCCTTTGACGAGAAAGGACAAGCAGATACCAAGGACCGTAAAATAGAAATTTGTTCACGCGCTTATAAAATTTTAGTAGAACAAGTAGGATTTGATCCTCAAGATATTATTTTCGATCCTAATATTTTTGCAGTGGCCACAGGTATTGAAGAACATAATAATTATGCCGTTGATTTTATTGAAGCTACGCGCGTTATTAAACAAAGAATGCCACTGGCCAAAGTAAGTGGTGGTGTGTCGAATGTATCTTTTTCTTTTAGAGGTAATGATGCAGTGCGCGAATCCATTCATGCAGTATTCTTATTTCACGCTGTGAAAGCGGGTATGGATATGGGTATTGTGAATGCAGGTCAATTAGAAGTATATGATGAAATTGAACCCACTTTAAGAAATTTATGTGAAGATGTTATTTTAAATAGAAATAACGACAACAACGAAGCCACTGAAGCCTTAATACAATATGCAGATACTGTTCAAGCAAAAGGCAAAGTAGAAGTGAAGAGCGCCGCTTGGAGAGAAGGCACCGTAGAAGAAAGATTAGCGCATTCTTTAATTAATGGTATTACCGATTTTATTGATGCAGATACAGAAGAAGCTAGATTACAATACAGCGAACCTTTGGAAGTAATTGAAGGGCCACTAATGGCGGGCATGAACCAAGTAGGTGATTTATTTGGTGCAGGAAAAATGTTTTTACCGCAGGTGGTAAAAAGTGCAAGGGTGATGAAAAAAAGTGTCGCGGTGTTAACACCTTTTATTGAAGCGGAGAAAGAAAGAAAAAAATTAGCTTCTATTAATCCGAATAGTGCGAGTAAGGGACCTGCTAAAATTTTACTAGCCACCGTAAAAGGTGATGTACATGATATTGGAAAAAATATTGTGGGCGTGGTATTAGGTTGTAATGGTTATGAAATTATTGATTTAGGGGTGATGGTGGCTGCAGATAAAATTTTAACAGAAGCACAAAAGCAGGAGGTAGATATTATTGGACTAAGTGGACTTATTACCCCTTCTTTAGATGAGATGGTGTATATCGCTAAAGAAATGAAAAGAAGAGGAATGACTATTCCACTTATGATTGGAGGTGCCACTACTTCTCGTATGCATACGGCCGTAAAAATTGCACCAGAATATGGAGATGGTGTGATACATGTATTAGACGCTTCAAGAAGTGTAACAGTTGCAGGTTCTTTATTAAACAAAGACCAGAAAGCGCCTTTCTTATTAGAATTAGAAAAAGCTTATGCAGGACTGAAGACCGATTTTGACAATAAAAAAACAACCAAGCAATCACTTAGCTATGCAGATGCTTTAAAAAACAAAGCCATCATTGATTGGGAAAATTTTAAAGTGGTAGCACCTAGCTTTACGGGTAATAAAGCCATTGAAATAAACGACTTATCGGTACTCGTAGACTATATCGATTGGAAACCCTTTTTCATTGCTTGGGAATTACATGGTAATTTCCCTGCTATTTTAACAGATAAGGTTGTAGGAGAAGTAGCTACAAAATTATTCGAAGATGCACAGAAACTTTTAGCACAAATTGTTGAAGAAAAATGGTTGACCGCCAAAGGAGCCATAGGCTTTTGGCCAGCTAGTTCCCATAACGATGATGTAATGGTAGAAAATGGTCAAGAAAAACTAGCCTTGCATTTTTTAAGACAGCAAGCTAAAAAAACCGTGGGTCAACCCAATTATTCATTGGCTGATTTTATTTGCCCAAGCTCAGAAAATAAAAAAGATTTTATAGGCGCCTTTGCAGTCACTATTCATGGTATTGAAAAACATATCAAAAACTTCGAAGAAAACTTAGATGATTATAATAAAATTATACTGCAAGCCTTAGCCGATAGACTAGCAGAAGCCTTTGCAGAATATTTACATGCTAAAACTAGAAAAGAATATTGGGGCTATGCAGCTGATGAAACGCTAAACAATGAATCTTTAATTAGTGAGCAATATGTAGGTATTCGTCCAGCACCAGGTTATCCTGCTTGTCCAGACCATACCGAAAAATATACCTTGTTTAATTTATTAGACGCTGAAAAAAATACGGGCATTAGTTTAACAGAAAGTTTAGCCATGTATCCAGCCTCTAGTGTTTGTGGTTGGTATTTTGCGAATCCAAAAAGTCAATATTTTGGATTAGGTAAAATTAATCAGGACCAAGTATTAGATTATACAAAAAGAAAAGATAAGCCATTAGAATATATTACAAGATGGCTACAACCGGTGATTGACTAATAATTCTTTGCTTTTCTAGTGGTTTCATTGTTCGATGAGCATTTTAACAAATCCTATTGTTGAACTTAGAATAAATATTGAAGTATAGTACTTTAAATATGCTAAATTTGACTTATCATTTTATACGACTTATGAAGCCCTTCATCGTTACTAAATTTTTATTTTTTGCATTACTATGCTCCTTGCAAGGATGGTCTCAAAACACTTCAACGCCTTTGGTGGTAGTGGAACAAATACAAGCCTACTCTTACTTAAACCCTACTGCTAGTTATTGGAAAATTCCAGCGAATATCAGTCCTATTTTAGAAACCTTAGACACAAGTCTTTTTGTTACTTTGAAAATGCAAAGAGATAAAGGCTACACCACTACTACTAATGCACTTACTAAACTAAATCAAACTGGTAAAATAAAAATTGATTGGTCTAATAGCCTTACTATTCCTTATCACGCTTATATAGAAATATATGAGATGGACCCCGAATTTGCTTACAAAAATGATTTAGTCAATTTATCAGAAAGCGAAAAAGATAGTATCCATTCAGTATGGTTTATTGCTTGTTCTATATTTAATTTAAAAAAAGAGCGTGTTTTTCAAAAAACAATTATGTTGGGCTTTACCCCCGTTGAATCTCTTGGGCTAGGTTATACTATTAAGTCCACGCCTAGTATGCCCAGTTTATTATACAATGCAATTGCTAAGGCGATGAACTATTTGAACACAGAAGGAGACGAAATAGATTTTATCAATGTCAAAGTTCCTGCAGCCTATGCCACCGATAATTACTGGATGCCCTTTGTGCACAATATGCGCAGAATAATATTTGATACTACAAAAAAGTTCATTTCTTTTGAAGATAATGCAGGAGTGCACGCTTTAAGAATGCCGCCAGCTGTTTTGAAAAAAATAAATAACAAGGATAGATCTGAAAACAATCCCTACAAAGACATCGTAGAAATTATAAGAAAAACGAGGTCGGTATTTAATAAAAATGAATACTATCAAGTCATGCAGCCCCTCAGAGATATTAAAAATAATATCGATTATTCCTTATATTCCTATATTGAATTTAATACAGAGCCGGTATTCAATGATAATAACCCTAAGTTAGCTATTCAATTTTTACCTGAAGTCACGCATCGTATTTTTCAAGATAAAGATAGTATTGGCTTTTTTACAGTGAATGACTTTGTTAAAGAAGAAAATAAATTTTATTACCCTGATATTGTTTACAATGGTTATGACTCTAGCCATTCAGCTAACCTAGGTACCTTTTTTGCAAAACAACCCATCACGCATTCAAGAGTTATTAGCGGTAATGTTATGAATCATGATTTTATGATTCAACTGAATTATGAACATAATATTACTACCCTGCTTATAGATAAAAAAATAGTAATGGTTATTAGTGGGAATAAAAAACCCATACAAATGGTAGAAAAAAGAGCTTCCCTTCCTGCCTTAGAAAATTTATTATTACTTATTGCTTATGCAGAAATATTTCAACAACCTGGATAAACAAACTATTACATGCGTATTGTAAGTTATAATGTCAATGGAATTAGAGCCGCTATTAAAAAAGGACTGATCGAATGGCTAACTGAATATCCCATTGATATATTTTGTGTTCAAGAAACCAAGGCTACCGAGAACGATATCGACCTTTCTTTATTCACTGCACTTGGCTATCATGTCTCCTGGTTCTCTGCTCAAAAAAAAGGCTATAGCGGAGTCGCTATTTTTAGTAAAACCAAGCCCAACCTCGTACAAACAGGCAATGGATTTGAAATGAGCGATTTTGAGGGCAGGGTCATTAGAGTAGATATAGGAGATTTAACCATTGTAAATGCCTATTTCCCTTCTGGAAGCAGTGGCGATGAAAGACAGACCTATAAATACCAATGGTTAAAAGAGTTTGAAACCTATTTAAAAAAACTGCAAAAGAAACGTCCGAAAATTGTGCTTGCAGGCGACTATAATATTGCACACCAAGAAATAGATATTCATGATCCGAAAGGCAATAAAAAATCTTCTGGTTTTTTACCCGAAGAAAGAGCCTGGATGGATAGCTTTTTAAAAAATGGATGGATAGATAGTTATAGAAAAATAAATCCTGCCACCACGGGTGGTTATTCTTGGTGGACCCAAAGATTCCCGAGTGTGCGGCTGCAAAATAAAGGATGGCGTATTGATTATTTATGCACCACAGAAGCCCTAGGAAGCTCTATTAAAGCCGCCACCATCCTGCCTATGGTAAAACATAGCGACCACTGCCCTATTGTTTTAGAATTAAAATAAAATATAAAATTATTTTCATGAAAGTGTATAATATTAGTTTTCAAATTGATCCGGCTTTAGAATTTCAATGGTTAGAATGGATGAAAAATAATTTTATTCCTACCTTAATGTCAAGTCAAAGTTTTACAGAAAATAAATTTTATCAAATTAAGGTGAATGCCGACCAATCGCCCACTTATACTTTACAACTTTATTGTGACAACATGGAGCTATGGCAGGCCTATCAAGAATTACAGGCAAATGACCATTTAAAGGAAGTACAGCATGCCTGGGGTGAAAAATGCTACTATTTTTGCACCGAAATGCAAATTGTGAATTGAATGTGGATAGATTAAATGGCGGAAACGCAAGGCAGGCCTATATTTCAGCCGATTATCAATGAAACTCAATGCCAGTATAAGTTTCATATGTTTTTCATTGAATACATTATACTAACGAATTCCGTGATTTTGTACGAAATCCTTACTATTTAAGGGTTTCAAGCGAAAAATAAAAATGCATTTTGAAAAAAAATATTTTTTCAATTGATAAAAGCCAATAAATTTGTTATATCGTTTTAACCTTATAAAAACACATCTATGAACAAAGCAGAATTGATCGCTCACATTGCTGACAATGCAGAGATCGCAAAAACACAAGCTAACGCAGCTTTAGACGCATTTATCGAAGCAGTTACAAAAGCCTTGAAAAAAGGAGATAAAGTAACTTTAGTAGG
>SHWX01000059.1 GCA_009693615.1 Chitinophagaceae bacterium
GTGAAAGCATTTGATGAAGACGATATACACCGCATTAGCGATTCTATTGGCACTGCCTTTTATGAAGGAGAGGGCATTTTATGGGTGGAGCAAAATGAAACCATTTTAAAAACTTTTAATAATAAGTTCACTTTAGATGGAATGGATTTTGATGAGCCTAGTCCTAATTTATTTTCTTTTAATAACCCTTATGGGGCATGTCCTACTTGTGAAGGATATAGTCAGGTTCTAGGTATTGATGAAAACTTGGTCATACCTAATACCAATTTATCCGTTTACGATGGAGGGGTGGCGCCCTGGAAAGGAGAGAAATTAGTTTGGTGGAAGGATCAGTTTGTGAAAGAGGCGGGCAAGGCAGGTTTTCCTATTCATCAACCTATTAATAAATTAACTAAAACGCAGACCACGCAATTATGGAAGGGTATGGGAAAGGCATTAGGGATAGATGATTTTTTTGAAGATGTAAAAGCCCATTTATATAAAGTACAGTTTCGAGTAATGCTAAGTAGGTATCGTGGAAGAACCAATTGCTCCGATTGTGAAGGTTACCGCGTACGTAAGGAAGCCTTGTATGTAAAAATTGCAGGTAAGCATATTGGAGAATTATGTGCGATGCCCGTAAAGGATTTACAAGTTTGGTTTACGCAGTTAAAATTATCGGAGCATGATAAACAAGTTGCCAAGCGTTTATTAATTGAGTTAGAACAACGCATTCAAACTTTAATGGATGTAGGCTTGGGTTATTTAACTTTATCGAGGCTTGCAAATAGTTTAAGTGGTGGAGAAAGTCAAAGAATACAACTAACCAGATGTTTGGGATCTAACTTAACAAACTCTTTATATATTTTAGATGAGCCAAGTATTGGACTGCATTCAAGAGATACAGAAAGATTGATAAAAGTTTTACAAAACTTAAGAGACTTAGGTAATACGGTGGTGGTGGTAGAGCATGATGAGCAAATTATGCGACATGCCGATCATATCATTGATATGGGTCCCCTTGCAGCGCATCAGGGCGGAGAAGTAGTGGCAGTAGGTAATGCAGCAGCACTCATCAAAGATAAAAATAGTTTAACGGGTAAATATTTGAGTGGTGCTATGAGTATACCCATTCCTGCTAAAACAAGAATCTCCAAACACTTTATAAATATAGAAGGGGCTTATTTACATAATTTAAAAACCATTGATGTAAATTTTCCACTACATAGTTTATGTGTAGTGAGTGGAGTGAGTGGAAGTGGAAAAACTACCTTGGTTAAACAAGTATTGTACAATGCCTTATTAAAAGCAAAATCACTCCCCACAGAAATAGTAGGTGGTTATAATGCGCTTAGTGGCGACTTACATTTGATAGATCAAATAGAAATGGTGGATCAGAACCCCATTGGAAAATCATCGAGATCTAATCCGGTTACTTATATAAAAGCCTACGATGCCATAAGGGACTTATATTCTAAACAGGCCCTTTCAAAAATTAGAGGCTTCTTACCAAAGCATTTTTCTTTCAATGTTGATGGAGGAAGGTGTGATACTTGTAAAGGAGAAGGAGAGCAATTAGTAGAGATGCAGTTTTTAGCCGATGTGCATTTAACCTGTGAGGATTGTGGTGGAAAGAGATTTAAGGAAACAGTTTTAGAAGTACAGTACAAAGGAAAAAATATTTACGAAGTACTAGAGATGAGTGTAGATGAAGCCATTACATTTTTTAGTGAAGAAAAAAATATAGTACTTGCTATAAGCCCATTACAAGAAGTAGGACTAGGCTATGTGAAACTAGGACAAAGCAGTAGTACTTTAAGTGGTGGAGAAGCACAAAGAGTAAAACTAGCTAGCTTTTTAGGAAAGGGCAAAGCAAGTAATAAAATGTTATTCATATTTGATGAACCTACTACAGGACTTCATTTTCATGATATTCATAAATTATTAAAAGCTTTTAATGCTTTAATTGATCAGGGACATTCTTTAATTGTAGTGGAACATAATACCGACATTATTAAAGTAGCCGACTGGGTTATTGATATGGGACCAGAGGCGGGTGAAGGCGGCGGTACCGTGGTTTATGCGGGCGTGCCCAAGGGTTTAGCCAAATCCAAGGCTTCTCAGACAGGGAAGTACTTAGACTAATTTCTATGTAACTTGTTTAAAATCAATTAATTAGCTAAAATAAATTTTGCTTACATAAATTTCTAGTATTATTTTTGTTGTAACTAAAAAATAGTTGCAAATTTGTATGACAAAGAAAGATAAACTACTAGAAAGGTTCTTAAGTATACCTAAGGATTTTACTTACTACGAGCTCAAGGCGTTACTTAATAGTTTTGGATACGAGGAAAGTAATCTTGGTAAAACTTCTGGATCGAGGGTTTCCTTCTATAATAGAAACAATGGACATCAATTAAAATTACATAAACCACATCCTGAAAAAATATTCAAAAGGGTTTATTTAAAAAATATTAAAATAGAATTAATCTTTAAAAAAATTATATGAATAACACTTTAAATTATAAAGGGTTTTTTGCATCTGTCAACTTTAGTGAAGAAGATGATATTTTATTTGGTAAAATTGAAGGCATCTATGATTTAGTAATGTTTGAGGGATCTTCTATTGTAGAATTAAAGGCAATGTTTAGAGAAGCTGTGAATGAATACATAGAAGATTGTAAACATTTTAAAAAACCTTTATTAAAAAGTTTCAAGGGTTCTTTTAATGTCCGTGTAAAACCTGATATTCATAGAAAGGCGGCAATGCTTGCTACTATGAAGGGAATAAGTTTGAATCAATTGGTGCAAGCTGCTATTGAGAAAGAATTAGAAGCAGCTTAGTTTTAGCAGCTTAGGTTTAATTTCTATACAAATCCTGGCTAGTGAAATAGGCTAACGTAATCTATCTGCGCTCTTCACTTTTCGTTCGTCTTTGTAAATATTAACTATTGCCATTATTTGCAGTATAGGTATGATGAATAATGCAAGAGAAGGTAGGGTGAAGCCACCACCTGGGTTGGCTATGACTATTTTGTAAACGAAGTATCCAATAAGTACCGACAATAAAAAATTTATAAGCACTACTTTTAGTTGCAACATACGGTTGCCGTATAAAAAGATAGTAATAAAGGAAAGACAAGCACTAAATGCCAATGAAATAAGCGTGCTATACCCAGCGCTACCATTAATTTCTAAAGCAAATGGCGTGGGTGTATAATAAAAAGGATAACGCAGTACAGAAAAGGCTGCAGCGCTGGCAAGTAAAAGCCAAATGGTTTGTATTCTTTGTATCATAGTATAAAGTTAATCTATTTAACATAAAAGAACCTCCGGATGAGGGAGGTTCTTTTATGTTAATTAAACTCATTTAAGTCAAATGCTAAGCTTATCCTAATTCTGGATATAAAATAAACTGCTCCATAAACTTGTTTACTTCTTTTTTTGTATCCGCTAATACAGTTTCATTATCTGCATTCATTAAAACTTTGTCAATAGATTCTACTACAAAAGGAATATGTGTTTCAGTCATACCACGTGTAGTAATGGCAGCCACACCAAAACGAATACCTGAAGTAACAAAGGCCGATTTATCATCGTAAGGCACCATGTTCTTATTGGCAGTAATATCGGCATGTCCTAAAACTTGCTCTGCCTTTTTTCCACTAATATTTTTATTGCGTAAGTCAATTAACATTAAATGATTATCGGTACCACCACTAATAATTTCATATCCTTTCGCAACAAATGCAGCAGCCATGGCTTTCGCATTTGTTTGTACTTGCTTTTGATACACCATAAATTCATCAGACAATATTTCTCCAAAGGCAATGGCTTTAGCAGCAATCACGTGTTCTAATGGCCCACCCTGTGTGCCAGGAAATACAGCCATATCAATCACATTGGACCATAATCTTAAATTCCCTTTCATGTCTTTTAAGCCTAAAGTATTTTCGCCGTCTTTCGCCATCATAATAACGCCACCACGTGGTCCGCGTAAAGTTTTATGCGTAGTGGATGTTACAAAATGACAATGGTTAAATGGAGAGCTTAATAAACCTTTCGCAATTAATCCTGAAGGATGTGCAATATCAGCTAATACAAAAGCACCTACTTCGTCAGCTACTTTTCTAATGCGTGCGTAATCTATATCACGGCTATAAGCACTTGCACCACAAATAATTAATTTAGGCTTATGTGCTCTTGCTTGACTTTCTAACATTTCATAATCAATCAAACCCGTTTCTTTTACTACACCATAAAAATGTGGCGTATAAATTTTACCAGAAAAATTTACAGCACTGCCATGTGTTAAGTGACCTCCCATGCTTAAGTCCAAGCCTAAAATGCCATCACCATTTTTTAAGATGGCCAGCATAAGCGCAGCATTGGCTTGGGCACCACTATGTGGTTGTACATTGGCGTATTCAAGACCAAAAATTTCTTTTAATCTATCAATGGCTAATTGTTCTGTTTTATCTACAATTTCACAACCACCGTAATAACGACGGCCTGGGTAACCTTCAGCATATTTATTAGTCATCACACAGCCAGTGGCTTGCATAACTTGTAAGCTGGTAAAATTTTCAGAAGCGATTAATTCAATGCCTCTTCTTTGGCGTTCTAATTCTTGGTTGATGATGTCAAAAACAAGGGTATCTCTTTGCATATTTCTTTATTTAAACTGTTCTATTTTGCAAAATTAATTCATTATTAACCCTACGCAAAGCTTTTTTTCAACAGTTGGCCTCCTAATATTCACATTTTCAAGTGCTTTGCTAAAAATTGAACAATTGAGGCTCAAAATTGTACTATTACTAACAGTTATTTGCTACTTTTAACTCCCCCTAAAAAGTAAACAATGAAGGCTATTATACCTGTTGCTGGAGCTGGCGCAAAACTCCGCCCTCATACCTATACGCAGCCCAAGGCGCTGATACCCATAGCAGGTAAAACCATACTTAGTTTTATTGTTGATCAGTTAAAGGAAGAGGGCATTACAGAATTTATTTTTATAGTTGGTTATTTAGGTGAAAAAATTAAGGACTATGTAGAGGCTACTTATCCAAATTTAAACACTCATTTTGTTTACCAAAACGATAGGCTAGGTACCGCGCACGCCATTGAATTAGCCAAGTCCATTGTGGGTAATGATGAAGTATTTATTTCTTTAGGAGACACTATTTGTGAATTTGATATTAAAGAAGTAATGAAGAGTGATTTTAGTATGCTGGGTGTAAAAAAAGTAGATGATCCAAGACAATTCGGAGTGGTAGAAATGAACGATGAATATTTTGTGGAGCATGCAGTAGAAAAACCTGCTATTCCGAAATCTAATAATGCCTTAGTAGGTTTATATAAAATAAAAGAGTCGGCTTTATTATTTGAATGCTTTCAGCAACTATTTAACGATAATATAAAATCAAATGGAGAATACAATTTAACCGATGCCATAGATTGTATGATTAAAAAAGGGGTACAGTTTAAAGGCTTTAAAGTGAAGCATTGGTATGATTGTGGTAAGAAAGAAAATTTATTAGAAGCCAATGCAGTACTACTTAAGAAAACAGGCGGACTTGCTGTTAAGCCTGAAACCTATCCCAATAGTATTATTATAGCACCAGTAAGCATTGCAGAAGGATGCGTAATAGAAAACTCCATCATAGGACCACATGTAACAATTGGAAACAATACCACTATTAAAAGTTCGGTGGTTAAAGAAAGTATTATTGGTTCCTACACTACACTTGATGAAGTGGTTTTAGATAATTCATTAATTGGAAGTGATGCGGCTGTGAAAGGCTTAAGCCGTACTTTGAATATTGGAGATAATACAGAAATTGATTTTGGATAATAATTTCTTTTTGGCATTAAATTTTCTTTATGCTTTTCGAAAATAGAATTACAAGTTTATTTAAAATTGATCTACCCATTATTCAAGCAGGAATGGTTTGGGCCAGCGGATGGGAATTAGCCAGCGCAGTAAGTAATGCGGGTGGTTTAGGTATTATTGGAGCGGGCAGTATGTATCCGGAAGTATTAAGAACACATATTCAAAAAACAAAAGTAGCCACCCATAATCCTTTTGCAGTGAACCTGCCCATGTTGTATCCCGATTTGCAAGCGCATATAAATATTATTATAGAAGAGAAAGTGCCCATCGTTTTTACAAGTGCAGGTAATCCTAAAACTTGGACAGCCGCTTTAAAAGCTGCAGGATGTATTGTGGTGCATGTAGTAAGTAGTGCACAGTTTGCTTTAAAGGCAGAAGCGGCAGGCTGCGATGCAGTGGTGGCCGAAGGTTTTGAGGCAGGCGGTCATAATGGTAGAGAAGAAACTACTACTATGGTATTAATTCCGATGGTGCATAAAGCTGTAAAAATTCCAGTAATTGCTGCAGGAGGTATTGCTACTGGAGCTCAAATGTTAGCGGCTTTTGCTTTAGGTGCGGATGCGGTGCAAATAGGTTCAAGATTTGTTTGTAGTATAGAAGCTTCTTCGCATGTTCATTTTAAAAATGCCATTATTGAATCGAAGGAAGGGGCTACTGAATTAGGATTAAAGTCACTAGCGCCAGTAAGGCTTTTAAAAAATAAATTCGCGAACGAAATTCTAGCTTTTGAAAAACAAGGAGCTAGTAAAGAAGCCTTAGCAGATCGGTTAGGGAAAGGAAAAGCGAAGCTAGGTATGTTTGAAGGAGATATGGAAAATGGAGAACTAGAAATAGGACAAGTGACTGCCATGATATATACTATACAACCAGCAGCTGAAATTGTGCATGAAATTTGGAATGATTTTCAAGCAGGGGTGGAGCATTTAAAATCTCTTCCGTTTAGTAAATCCTTTTAGCTAAGTTTTTGTTTAATAAAAAAGAATAGTTATTAATTAGTTTATAATTAATAACTATTAATTAATTATTTAAATCAATACTAGAATTATTCATTAAGCATCCTTGTGTATAGTAAATGAATTTCCTTGGGCGACGCAGGTCATTACTATATCATTAATACAAACATGCTTCGGAACATTGGCTACATACCAGGCGGTATCTGCAATGTCTTCTGCTTTTAGTGGTTCATAACCCGCATATACAGCAGCAGCTTTAGCGGTATCTCCTTTAAATCTGATTAAAGAAAAATCCGTTTCTACTGCACCTGGGTGAATAGCAGTCACTTTTATCTTGTATTGTAGTAAATCAATTCTTTGCGCCTTGCTAATAGCATCAACTGCATGCTTGGAAGCGCAATACACATTACCATCCTTATAAACTTCTTTACCTGCTGTGCTACCAATATTAATAATATGGCCTTGGTTTTTAATTAAGTAGGGAAGGGTTGCTTTAGAAGTATATAATAATCCTTTGACATTCGTATCAATCATGGTTTCCCAGTCTTCGATATTGGCATTTTCAAAAGAGTCTCTGCCTAAGGCCAGGCCTGCATTGTTTACTAGTAAGTCAATGGCCTGCCATTCGCTAGGTAAGCTACCTATTTGTTGAAATACGGCTTCTTTATTTTGCACGTCAAAAATTAAAGACAAAGTTTTCACTTTATACTTTTGCTCTATGCTAGCCGCTACTGCTTCTAACTTATCTTTTCTACGAGCTGTTAAAATTAAGTTCCAGCCACCTGCTGCAAATTTTTCTGCAATGGCTTTTCCAAAACCTGAACTAGCGCCTGTTATTAATATTATTTTTGACATAGAGTAATTTTAGATAAGTATTTTGAATGAGGTATAGTTTTTAAATAAGTTCTTATTTTTTGAATAAGGCATTGATACGTCCTTTTTCTACTAGTCTGTAGTTTAATAATGCGGCTGTGGCTATTAATACCCAAACTTCTTTGGAAAAATGTTGAGGTAGCCAGTAGCTTGTTAAAACTAAGCCTACAATAGATGCAAAGAATATTAATCCAATTTGTCCAATGGCTTTTGAGCGGATAAAGTAAAAAACAAGGGCGATGAGATATAAAGGGTGCATCCACATTAAATTATAGTTCTGGTGACAGGCAGTATGTTTTGAAATCATACTCATGTATACCATTAAACTTCCTCCTGCGGTAAATGAAATTAAAAGTATAACATCAATTATTTTAGCTATGCGCTGTGTAATGAGGCTATTCCATTTGGAGCAGAATGCGTAAAATAATAATAAAGCTATTAAAATATATATAGGACTATTACTACTTACTGGCTTTTCGCTAGCATAGGTTAAAATATTTTCTTTAACTACCAAACGTCCAGTACTGGCAATTTGTTGATGCAATAAAAAAGGTAAAAAAGCTGCTTGAAAATTACTTGGTTTTTGATCTGAATAGGCGCCTAATAATAAGTCAATGCCTAGGCCAATCCAAGGTATTCCTTGCTTATAAGGGGCACTCACCACTTCCGAGCGGTATGATGGAATGGGAAGAGCAGTTGGCTGAAAGCTGCTATTTTTAAATAGGCCATCTTTTACACGGGTGGTGCAGTTGTCGGAAATAAAATTGTATAAATAAAAACGGTTATCGCCTATCATATTTACTTGAAGGGCTGTATACCATTTTATTTTTTCTGCATCGCTTAATTTTAATATTTGCTCGTATACATTTCTTTTTCCGAATTGGTATTCGTTTAAAAACTCGCTGTAGTTATTAACAGAAACAAAATAAAGCAAGTCACCTTTAAGAAACTTGGCTACAAAATTAGGTATGTTGAAATTAAAAGTACCGTAGTTAAAAACAATATCGGTATTGTTCACGCTATCAACTACTCTTACAGCAGTATGTCCCCAAATGGTGTAAATATCTTCTCCTGCATCACAGGTAATAATACTAAATTGAATACGGGGCTTAAAGGAGCTCGTATCTTGTCTCATTGCTTCTTGCCCAATTGCCTGCACAGTAAAAATGCAAGAAGTGAATAGTAAAAAAAGAAAAATATATTTTTTCAAGGCCCGGTTTATAAAGCGTTTATTATTTCTTACTATAGTTAGGGGCTTCTCTAGTAACTTCTACATCGTGTGTATGACTTTCTCTCATGCCGGCATTGGTTATTTGAACGAATGTTGCGTTTTGTAAATCCTTTACACTTTTCGCACCGCAATAACCCATACCTGCTTTGAGTCCGCCTACAAACTGATAAATAATTTCATGTAAGTTTCCTTTGTAAGCAACACGACCTTCAATTCCTTCTGGTACATATTTTTTTGAATCGGCTTCACTGTCTTGAAAATATCTATCACCACTTCCTTGGCTCATAGCTCCAATACTTCCCATGCCACGGTAACTTTTAAACTTACGACCTTCATATATAATAGTTTCTCCAGGACTTTCTTCAGTGCCTGCAAATATGCTACCCATCATCACGCAGTTCGCGCCAGCGGCTAATGCTTTTACCATATCTCCTGTATAACGAATACCACCATCGGCAATAATTGGAATGTTTTTTCCTTTCAATGCTTTAGCAGCTTCCATAATCGCAGTTAGTTGAGGAACACCTGCACCTGCTACAATTCTTGTGGTACAAATTGAACCTGGTCCAATACCCACTTTCACTGCATCGGCACCTGCATTCGCCATGGCGAGTGCGCCTTGGGCGGTAGCCACATTGCCAGCAATAACTGGTAAGTTCTTATATGTTTTCTTTAATAATTTTAATGCTTCAATGACACCTTTGCTATGACCATGTGCGCTATCTAATGAAACGATGTCAACACCTACACTTTGTAAAGCAGCAGCACGATCTAATAAATCTTTGGTGATACCTAAGGCAGCGCCCACTAGTAAACGACCAATTTTATCTTTCACTGCATTCGGGAAAGCACTTAATTGTAAAATATCGCGATAAGTAATTAAGCCAATTAATTTTCCTTGTTTATTAACTACAGGTAATTTTTCAATTTTATATTGACGAAGAATTTTTTCAGCTTTTCTTAAATCGGTTCCTTCTGGTGCAATCACTAAATTTTCTTTAGTCATTACTTCACTTACCTTTCTTTTGCGATCGGTTTCAAAACGTAAATCACGATTAGTTAGTATGCCTACTAATTTATTGGTCTTATCAATAATAGGAATACC
>SHWX01000060.1 GCA_009693615.1 Chitinophagaceae bacterium
TAACCAAAGTTTGGCACCCTTTTTGTACTTCCTTTGATTACAAGGATTTACCTTTACTTACAGAAAAAAGCAATTATGAATTTAGGACAAGAATTTGAGCAGTATGCCATCAAGCATAAGGGTATCAGTAGCAATACTTTACACCAGTATAAAAAAAGTGTAACCAACCTTACACCTTATATTATTGAGGAGCGCCCTATGAATGTGGCCAGTATGGATGTATTCAGTAGATTAATGATGGACCGTATTATATTTTTAGGCGAGGGCATCAATGACTATGTAGCGAACATTGTAACCGCTCAATTACTTTTTTTAGAAAGCACCGATCGTACCAAGGATATTCAAATGTATATCAATAGCCCAGGCGGAAGCGTTTATGCAGGCCTAGGCATTTATGATACCATGCAATTTATTAGCCCCGATGTAGCCACTATTTGTACAGGTATGGCAGCAAGTATGGGTGCTATTTTATTATGTGCTGGAGTAGAAGGTAAAAGAACTGCTTTAAAACATAGTAGAATAATGTTACACCAACCTAGCGGTGCTATTGGTGGACAGGCTTCTGATATTGAAATTACAGCTAGAGAAATAAAGAAATTAAAAAATGAATTGTATGAAGTGATTGCACATCATACACATAAAGATATTGAAACAGTGGCCAAGGATTGCGAACGTGATTTTTGGATGACTGCTGCAGAAGGTAAAGAATATGGATTGGTAGATGAAGTCTTATTAACCAACCCTAGAAAATTAAAAAAATAATAAAACTGTTCAAATACATTTTATGATAGTCAACAAGAGATATTTAATGGAGGAGGAAGAAGAACCTAAAGAAGATAAAAAAGAAGAGGCGGCGCCTAGTTTTTTAAATAAAAAAATGGAGCATCTTTTTTTTGAAAAAAGAGCTATTTATTTATGGGGCCCAGTAGACGATAAGTCGGCTAAGGATATCGTGAATAAACTAATCTTATTAGAAGCCGATAAGCCAGGTGCCGATATTAAATTTTACATTAATAGTCCAGGTGGTGTGGTAACTAGCGGTATGGTTATGTACGATACCATTAAACTAATCAAGAGCCCTGTGCATACTATTTGTATGGGTCTTGCTGCTAGTATGGGTTCAATATTACTAAGTGCTGGTGAAAAAGGAAAGCGTAGTATTTTCCCACATGGCGAAGTCATGATACATCAACCAAGTATTGGTGGTTATTTTCAAGCCAATAGTACCGATATTGAAATTCACGCAGAACAAATTCGCAAGACTAAAGAATTAGGTGCAAAAATATTAGCTGATAATTGCGGTAAAACAGTTGCTCAAATTATGAAAGATTTTGATAGAGATTATTGGATGGATGCTAAAGAAGCGATGGCCTATGGAATCGTAGATAAAATCGCCAAACAACTCTAAATTATGAAAATGGCAAAATCTCCCGCTATACATTGTTCATTTTGTGGCCGCAACCGCGACGAAGTAAAAATTCTAATCGCTGGTCAAGATGGACATATCTGTGAAAACTGTATAGAACATGCGCATGAAATTATTGTCAAAGAGTTTCACCAGAAAAAAGCAGAAGGCAAGGCAGGTACTTTAAAAGTACAGAAGCCTATGGCCATAAAGGCCTTTATGGACCAGTACATTATTGGCCAAGATGAAGCAAAGAAAATATTATGTGTAGCTGTATACAATCACTTTAAGCGCATCAATTTACCTAGTTCGAATAAAAATGAAGTAGAGATTGAAAAAAGTAATGTGATCATGATTGGCGAAACAGGTACGGGTAAAACCTTATTAGCTAAAACCATTGCTAAATTATTAAATGTGCCTTTTGCCATTGTTGACGCTACGGTGTTCACAGAAGCAGGCTATGTAGGGGAAGATGTCGAAAGTATGTTAACGCGTTTATTACAAAACTGTGATTACGATGTAGAAGCTGCAGAGAGAGGCATTGTATATATAGATGAAATAGATAAGATTGCACGTAAAGGAGATAACGCTTCTATTACCAGAGATGTAAGTGGAGAAGGGGTTCAACAAGGTTTATTAAAAATGTTAGAAGGCACCGATGTACTAGTTCCACCTCAAGGGGGTCGCAAACACCCTGAACAAAAAATGATCAAGGTAGATACTAAGAATATATTATTTATTTGCGGTGGTGCTTTTGATGGCATTGATAAAATTATTGCCAGAAGAATTAATACCAACGCCATTGGATTTAGCGTGAATAAAGACGAGCAAGAATTACAAAGAAAGAATTTACTTCGATTTGTGAACGCACAGGATATCAAATCTTTTGGATTAATTCCAGAGTTATTAGGAAGGCTTCCTATTATAACACATTTAGAGCCTTTAGATGCTGTCACTTTAAGAAGCATTTTAACAGAGCCTAAAAACGCTTTAATCAAACAATACACTCAACTTTTTGCCATTGAAAAAATAAAATTAACCATTGACAATGAAGTGTATGATTTTATTGTGGAGAAGGCCATGGAATATAAATTAGGTGCTAGAGGATTAAGAAGTATTTGTGAAAGCTTATTTACCCAAGCCATGTTCGAAATGCCAGGTACAGCTGCTACTGAATTTAATGTAACTATAGACTATGTAAAAAAGATGTTTAACAAAAGTAAGTTAAGCAGTTTAAAAGTAGCCTAAGCCAAGATTTTAAATTTTATACATAACACCCATAAATATAATTATCATGCAAGAATTAATTGATCGTCTAGTAAAAGAAGCCAACGTAACACCAGAACAAGCAAAGCAATCTATTGAAACCATTGCCGCTTTTGTGAAAGAAAAATTTCCTATGTTAGGAGGTGCAGTGAATCAAATATTCAAATCAGCGAAATAAAATATTTCAAGAAATTGAAAAACCATTTTAAAATCTTGTGAAAATTTTTTCAAAAATTTAAAGAAGATAAAAAAGATTAAAAAAAATCTCGTCCTGAAATATCGGGACGAGATTTTTTTTAAGCAAGCAATCGTTAATCAGCCGTAAATTGCTATACCAATAATATTAATTTTTTCTGAATTACAATACTTTTTTTATCCATACTAGCCTTGATGCTACTAAAAACTTATAACCAATTGATTATCATTCACTTATTTGAATAGTATTTTGTAGTATTTCAGCTTGATCGGCCGTCAAATCAAATAAAATGACCAGTTCTTTCCAGCCAATACGTCCCCCATTCTCTTTTCTAATGCGTAAAATTTTTACAATTTCTCTATCTTGAAATAAGCCAAGCGCCTTCCAGCTTTCAAAGGACATGGTACTAGCATTAGGTTTAGTATTATTCAATTTTCCCAATTTTAAATGTGATTTTAATAAATAATAATTGGCATCCCCTAAACCATACACTTTTTTCATTTGATTCAAATTTGTAAAGCCTCCTAAATAATTTCTATACCTAATAATATTTTGAATAATGGCTGGGGTTAATTTTGTTTTAGCCGCCCACTGCTTTTCATCGGCGATATTGATATCAATACTCCATTCATTTAAGTTTTTATTTACATCCTGCTTTACGAGTCCATTTCTATCTATATTTTTTTTAAAATTTTTGATAGTTACGTAAGGAATTAATTGTGCTACTAATTCTTTTTTAAGCCCATAGAGCTTAGCTATATCTTCTTTATCATAAAATCTGCCTCCTTTATTTCTATAGCGTATTAAGGTAGTTACTTGTCTACTAGGTATGCCTAATCGAATGGCTGTTATGCTATCAATGGTATTGGGGTCAAAATAAAATAAGGGCATTGATTGATTCGAACCAATAGCTGTCTTTTTTCTAGGCAATAGTATACCCAGAAGCATAGTGCTAAGTAAAATGATGCCCAATACCATGATACCCCTTTGCTCTTTTTTGGAGAAAATAAAATAGGACTTCCAACCGCTTTGCATAAGTAAATTTTACACTAGTTAGGCAATATTAAAATGCAAATGCAGCGTATAAATACTTATTTAGGAAAAGAAAAACTTAAATGAGTTAAATAAAATTAGGATGACTCAAACTTAGATTGAGAACTGCATGCCGTCATAGGCTAGATGAATACCCTTTGGCAGACTGGCTTCCACTTCATCATGCAGGCCTATTTGATGACTAAAATGAGTGAAATATACCTTGGGTATATCTAAGGCAGCCACCACTTCTAAAGCCTGTTCTAAATTATAATGCGTGGGATGTGTTTGTTTTCTTAAGGCGTTTAAAATGAATACCTTCGATCCTTTAATTTTTTCCATTTCTGTCTCCGGTATAAAATTAGCATCAGTGATATAGGTAAAATCGCCTATTCTAAAACCTAGCACAGGCATTCCTCTATGCATTACATGAATGGGTGTAAATGGAATGTCACCAATAGTAAACTCCTCTTTATCAATAGTATGTAAAATCATTTCAGGCAAGCCCTCCTCTTTATCTTTTTCAAAGGCATAATAAAAATCTCTTTTAATAGCCACTTGCGTTATTTCATTGGCATAAATAGCCATTGACTTATGCGAAAAATAATTGTAGGGTCTGATATCATCCAATCCTGCATAGTGGTCACGGTGCGGATGCGTAAATAACACTGCATCAATTTTAGTAGTGTGGGTTCTAAGCATTTGATACCTGAAATCGGGAGTAGTATCTATTACAACAGTCGTAGTAGCTGAGCTTATCTTAATGCTTGTTCTTAATCTTTTATTTTTAGGGTCACTGGAAGTGCATACTTCACAATTGCATCCAATTAAAGGGACGCCTGTACTTGTTCCTGATCCTAAAATAGTAATATCGAGCAAACTAAATAATTTAAGCCGTTGTCGCTGCCGTGTTGGCTTCTGTCAATGAAAGCTTTTTTACTTCGGTGTAAAGCTTTTGAGATTCATGTGTTAATTTATCAAATTGAATATTTAAAACAGGTATTAACTCTAACAATGTATTAATTTTTGCCTCTAAATTCAAGAACTTATTTAAGACCACAATTCTTTTGGCTTCCAACAAGCACCAGCCACTTTGAAAATTGCCACGCTCATAACGAACCACAAATTCCGATTCGCCTAAAATGTCCTCTAATTTGTCTAAAGTTGTCTGGGTCAATTTCATAGTAAGTATTGATTTATAGGATAATACGTTGCCTTACAAAGGTAGTTTTTTGTGGAATTACTGTTTTAAATAAGCGCTAGGAGTTATTCACATTTCGTACCTTTGTGAACACAATTTAGCTATGGCTTTTACACACCGAAAAATTATAAATGACCCCGTTCATGGTTTTATTACCATCAATGACCCAGTTATATTTGAACTCATCGCGCATCCTTATTATCAAAGGTTAAGAAGAATTCAACAAATGGCATTAGCACAGTTAGTGTATCCTGGTGCAGTGCATACGCGTCTGCATCATTCTTTAGGCGCTTATCATTTAATGTGTATTGCCATTGCAGAATTAAAAGATAAAGGTATTGCCATTACTCCTGAAGAAGCGCAAGCAGCAAAAGCAGCTATTTTATTACACGATATTGGACACGGCCCTTTTTCTCATGCACTTGAAAATGTTTTACTAAAAGGAGTAAGCCATGAGGACCTCTCTTTATTAATCATGCAGAAATTAAATGAAGGCCCAGCAGAAAATTTAAAAGGCAAATTAGATTTAGCTATTCAAATATTTACCAACCAATACCCTAAAAAGTTTTTATATCAATTAATTAGCGGACAATTAGATGTAGACCGCTTAGACTATCTTTCTCGCGATAGTTTTTTCACAGGTGTGAGTGAAGGTGTGGTAGGTTATGAGCGAATTTTAAAAATGCTTACTGTTCATGACAATGAATTAGTAGTAGAAGAAAAAGGAATTAATAGTGTAGAAAAATTTCTTCTTTCAAGACGACTTATGTACTGGCAGGTATATCAACATAAAACCGTTATTGCTTCAGAAAATATGTTGGTTAAAATTGTAGAACGAGCACAGTATTTATACCAACAAAAAGACCAGTCCGTAAAAATTTCTGAGGTTTTGGATTATTTCTTAGGAGAGTTTAGCGGAAAATTAAGTGATATTAATTTGGATTTTTATTGCCAATTAGACGATACCGATATACTATTCGCTATCAAACAATGGCAACACCATAGCGACCCGGTACTGTCTTTATTATGCCAAAGGCTAATGACTAGAAAAGGCTTTAAGTGCATCATGCAATCAAACCCTATTGCAAAGCAAGAATGGGACAGCGCCTATGCACAAACCAAGGCAGCCTTTGCTATGAACGATACCGATTTATCTTATTTATGTTTTAAAGGCACTGCCTCTAATACTTTGTACAAAGAAGACGTAGAAACTATTAAAATATTACTTAAATCAGGCGAGGTAAGTAGTATTTCTAAAATACAAGACACCATTATTAATGAAAGTCTTTCAGCACCCGTAAAAAAATTTTATATTTGCTTATTAAAGGCATAACCCGCCTCATTTAAATAATACTCTATGGTTTCATTTACCGCCCAACAGATTGCTTTACTTATTCAAGGAAAAATTGAAGGAGAAGCGACTGCTGTGGTAAAACAATTTGGTAAAATAGAATCGGCCATGCCTGGGGAAATTTCTTTTTTAGCCAATCCGAAATACGAGGATTTTCTTTATACAACAAAGGCTTCTGTTATTATTGTAAATGAATCTTTGGTTTTAAAAAAGAAGATTGCTACTACTTTAATTAGAGTGCCCGATGCCTATGCAGCTTTTGCTACTTTATTAACGAAGTACCAAGAAATGAAAAATGAAAATTTAGTGGGCATTCAATCTCCTTGTTTTATAGCAAGCACTGCAAAGCTAGGCGAACAAAATTTTGTAGCCGCCTTTGCTTACATTGGTGAGAATGTTCAAACAGGAAACAATGTAAAAATATTTCCAAACGCTGTCCTTGGTGAAAATGTAATTATAGGAAATAATGTAACCATACATGCAGGTGTGATCATTTATTCGGACTGTGTACTAGGTAATAATATTACCATACATGCTGGATCCATTATTGGAAGTGATGGTTTTGGATTTGCACCCAAAGAAGATGGATCTTATCAAAAAATTCCTCAGTTAGGCAATGTAATCATTGAAGACGATGTTGAAATTGGATCCAATACCACTATTGATAGAGCTACCATTGGTTCAACTATTATTAAAAAAGGAGTGAAGATTGATAACCTCATACAAATTGCACATAACGTTGAAATAGGAGAAAATACGGTCATTGCTGCTCAAGTGGGCATTAGCGGCAGCACCAAGATTGGGAAAGGCGTTATGATGGGTGGTCAGTCTGGCACTATTGGACATGTAATCATTGCTGATGGTATAAAAATAGCCGCTAGAACAGGCATCACCAAGGACTTCAAAGAAGCTGGTATTACCCTATCTGGTTATCCTGCTAGGGAGCAATCGGCCTTTCTAAGAGCTCAAATAGCTCAGAAAAACCTACCTGAACTTGAAAAAAGAGTTAAAGAATTGGAAATAATGGTCCAACAACTGTCTCAAAAAGGTTAAATCAGCTAATTTTGCTGAATATCACCACTTTAAGTAGGTAATATACATTAAACAAAAAAGCATGGACCAACATTTTAATCCCGACAAACAACATACTATTGAAAAGAACATTAGTATTAGTGGAACTGGATTACATACGGGGGTTTTAGTAAAAATGACTTTGAATCCAGCCAACCCTGGTTTTGGTTATCAATTTCAAAGAACAGATTTACCCAACCAACCTATTATTAAAGCGGACTGTGATTTAGTAACCGATACAAGTAGAGGAACCACCCTACAATTAGGCGATGCCAAAATAAGTACAGTAGAACATATATTAGCTGCCTTAGTGGGTTTAGGTATTGACAATTGTTTAATACAAGTCAACGGACCTGAAATTCCTATTATCGATGGAAGCTCCTCTCCATTTATTGAGATCATCGAAAAAGCATGCGTTCTAGAACAAGATGCAGCAAAAGCTTGGTATAGTATTGATGAAAATATTTTTCACTACGATGACGAAAAGCGTGTAGAAATGGTAGCCCTTCCTGCATTAGATTATCAAATCACTACTTTAATAGATTTCAATAGCCCCGTTTTAGGCACACAACATGCTGCGCTAAAATCTATCAAAGAATTTAAATCTGAGATTGCCCCTTGTAGAACATTTTGTTTTTTACATGAGCTAGAAGCTTTACTAAAAAATGATTTAATTAAAGGAGGTGATATTAATAATGCTATTGTGGTTGTGGACCAGCCTGTGACTGAACAAGAGATGAGCCGGCTCGCCAAGGTTTTTAAAAGAGACAAAATTGAAGTAAAAAGCGAAGGCTATTTAAATAATCTAGAATTAAGATTCCCTAATGAACCTGCAAGACATAAATTATTAGATGTTATTGGAGACCTTGCTTTAATTGGATACCCTATTAAAGCCCGCATTATTGCCAATAGACCAGGCCATAGTAGCAATGTTGAATTTGCTAAAAAAATTAAGCAGTACATCAAAAAAAATAAGCATGTAAAAGATGTACCAGTTTACGATCCAACGGCTACCCCTGTATTTGCTTTAGAGCAAATTGAAAAAACTTTACCACATCGTCATCCGTTTTTATTTGTAGATAAAATTATTGAATTAACAGACACCGTTATTGTGGGTGTAAAAAATGTAACCTTCAACGAATGGTTTTTCCCTGGACATTTTCCGGGCAATCCTGTTATGCCTGGTGTTTTACAAATTGAAGCCCTTGCACAAACTGGTGGTATACTTTGCATTAACGCCATGCCAAAAGGCGAATACGATACTTATTTTTTAAAAATTGATAATTGCAAGTTTAAACAAATGGTAAGACCAGGTGATACCATGTTACTTAAAATGGAATTAACCAGTCCTATTAGAAGAGGTATTTGTGAAATGCGTGGCACCGTCTATGTGGGTGGCAAAGTAGTCACCGAAGCAGACTTGGTGGCACAAGTTGTAAAAAGAACAGATAAATAATTGAACCCCTAGTATAACTATGACACATCCCTTTACCTATATTGATCCGAATGCAAAAATTGCATCCAATGTTAAGATTGATCCTTTTACCGTTATTCACGGTGAAGTAACCATTGGAGAGGGTACTTGGATTGGAAGTTCTGTGACCATTATGAATGGCACTAAAATTGGAAAAAATTGTCGCATTTTTCCTGGTGCTGTAATTGGCGCCGATCCTCAAGACTTAAAATTTAACGGAGAAAAAACAACGGTTGAAATTGGTGACAATACCACCATTCGTGAATTTGTAACCATTAACAGAGGTACTTCCGATAGATGGATTACCAAGGTAGGTAACAACTGTTTAATTATGGCCTATAGTCATATTGCACACGATTGTATTATTGGTAATCATTGCATTTTAAGTAATAGTGTACAAATTGCAGGCCATGTTACCTTAGGTGATTATGCTTGGATTGCAGGCGTGAGTGCCGTGCATCAGTTTGTAAATATTGGTCAACACGCTTATATCGCTGGAGGTAGCTTGGTAAGCAAGGACGTACCTCCTTATATTAAAGCAGTGCGTAATCCTTTAAGTTATGGTGGAGTGAATAGTGTGGGATTGAAAAGAAGAGGTTTTGACTTAGAAAAAATTAACCATATCCTAGATATCTACCGTTATATATTTAATAAAGGAATGAATACGACGCAGGCACTTGAATTTATTGAAGAAGAAATCCCAGCTACGGATGAACGTGATGAAATTATAACCTTTATAAGAGATAGTGGTAGAGGCGTTATTAAAAGATTTGGCAAAGGATTGGTGGAAGAAGATTAATCATTTATGCAAATAAGCCTAGCACAAGCCTGCAAACGATTTAATAAAGAATGGATTTTTAAAAATCTTAGTTTTCAATTTGAAGCAGGTAAGCATTATGCACTAGTAGG
>SHWX01000061.1 GCA_009693615.1 Chitinophagaceae bacterium
ATGGCCACCATGGCATCACATTATGATTTATCTCGTTTTGGTTCTGAGCGTGTAGGGTTCTCTCCACGCCAATGCGACTTATTAATGGTCATGGGCACCATTGCTAAAAAAATGGCACCCGTTTTAAGACAAGTGTATTTACAAATGGCAGAACCACGTTGGGTGATTGCAGTAGGGGCCTGTGCTTCTAGTGGTGGTATATTCGATACTTATAGTGTATTACAAGGCATTGATCAAGTCATTCCCGTGGATGTATATGTACCTGGTTGTCCTCCGCGTCCGGAAGCTATCATTGATGGTTTTATGAAAATCCAAGACTTAGTGGGGCAAGAAAGTATTCGCAGAAGAAATAGTGAAAAATACAGCGACTTATTAAATAGCTACGGTATTCAATAAATCTAATAAAAATATAGAGCATAAAATTTTTGAATAAAAATGGCATTAAGCAACGAGATAATACAAAATAATTTAATAGAAAAATTTGGAGATCAAGTTTTGAATTTCTCGACGGAGTCCGGTATTTTATCTTTTGAATCTTCCAAAGAAATCAATTTAAAAATACTTCAGTATTTATATGAGGAACCTAGCTTAGGTTTTACTTTTTTAACCGATTTATGTGGGGTGAATTATCCCGATAATATAGGAGCAGAATTGGTGGTGGTATATCATTTGCATAATTTTTCAGAAAATATTCGTTTGCGTTATTCAGTTAGTACCTCTGTGAATGAAACAGCTGTATTTACTGCTAGTAAATTATTTGAATCGGCTAATTGGATGGAGCGTGAAACCTATGATTTTTTTGGGGTCAATTTTATAGGACATCCAAATTTAAAACGCATTTTGAATGTAGATGAAATGGATTATTTTCCTTTAAGAAAAGAGTATCCACTAGAAGATCAAACGCGTATTGATAAAGATGATGAAATGTTTGGAAGAGGGTAAGTCAATTAAAAAATAGAATGGAACATCAAACTAATATAACATTACCTAAAGGGTCGATCGAAAAAACAACGACTACTTTAAATATTGGGCCTACCCATCCGGCAACGCATGGGGTATTTCAAAATATTATGGAAGTGGATGGGGAGCGCGTCGTATCTACAGAACAAACGGTTGGCTATATTCACCGCGCTTTTGAAAAATTAGCAGAGCGTCGTCCTTTATACCAAATTACACCTATTACCGATCGTCTAAACTATTGCAGTAGTCCTATTAATAATATGGGCTGGCATATTACCTGCGAGCGTTTCTTGAAATTAGATTTGCCAAAACGTGTCGATTATTTGCGTGTAATTATCATGGAGCTTGCCCGTATATCGGATCATTTAATTTGTAATTCAATTGTGGGTGTGGATACAGGAGCGTATACAGGGTTTTTATATGTAATGCAATACCGTGAATTAATTTATGAAATATATGAAGAAGTATGTGGGTCCCGTCTTACTACTAATATTGGCCGCATTGGTGGCTTTGAAAGGAATTTTACAAATACAGCGTTTACGAAACTCGAGAAATTCTTAAACGAGTATCCTAAAGTCTTAAAAGAATTTGAAAACTTATTTGCACGCAATAGAATTTTCATGGAGCGTACCAAAGGAACAGGAGGCATTAGTGCTGAGCGTGCTTTGAACTATGGCTTTACAGGGCCTAATTTAAGAGCCGCAGGTGTTGACTACGATGTACGTGTGCAACAACCTTATAGCAGCTACCAAGATTTTGATTTCAAAGTACCGGTAGGTACCACCGGCGATAACTACGACCGCTTTTTAGTGCGCAATGCAGAAATGTATGAGAGTATTTCTATTATTAAGCAAGCCTATCAAAAAATACAAGAATTTAAAGGAGCTGAAGCAGAAGTATACCATGCCGATGTACCTGAATATTATTTGCCTAAGAAAGAAGATGTGTATACCAAGATGGAAGCTTTAATCTGGCATTTTAAAATTATCATGGGCGAAATTGATTTACCCAAAGGTCAAATATATAGTGCAGTAGAAGGAGGCAATGGAGAATTAGGTTTTTATTTAGTTAGCGATGGTGGACGCACGCCTTTTAGATTACATTTTAGAAGACCTTGTTTTATTTACTATCAAGCCTTTGAGGAATTGATTAAAGGAGGCATGTTAAGTGATGCGGTGGTAACATTGAGTAGCTTGAATTTGATAGCAGGCGAGTTGGATGCTTAGAAAATAATTATTGAGAAAAACGAAATGAGTATATGAGTCTTCAATTTAATAATGAACAAATGACCGAGTTTAAACGCTTGGTGGCTCATTATCCAGTAGGGAAACAAAAAAGTGCACTGCTTCCGGCATTGAATTTAGCGCAGGATAGTTTTGGAGGCTGGTTGCCTACAGAGGCCATGGATTATGTAGCAAGCTTATTAAAAATTGAACCTATTGAAGTATATGAAGTAGCTACTTTTTACAGCATGTATAATTTAAAGCCTGTAGGAAAGTTTGTATTTGAAGTATGTCAAACGGGTCCATGTATGATTAGCGGTTCAGACAATATCATTGCCTATATACAAAAGCAATTAGCTATTCAACCAGGAGAAACCACTAAGGATGGCATTTTTACTTTGAAGTTGGTAGAATGTTTAGGGGCTTGTGGCTATGCGCCCATGATGCAAGTAGGGAAAATTTATAGAGAGCATTTGACCAAGGATAAAGTAGATGCCATTATTGAAGAATATAGAATGCAAGTAGCAGCACAAAATTAGAATAGATAAAGAAGAAACAATAAAGAAGAAACAATGGGTGTAAAATTATTATTAGAAAAAGCCAACGTACCAGGTATTCGTACTTATGATGTTTACCGTCGTGAGGGAGGATATGCAGCTGCTGAGAAAGCGTTGAAAGAAATGTCCATTGAATCCATTGTAGAAGAAGTTAAAAAAAGTGGACTTCGTGGAAGAGGCGGCGCTGGTTTTCCTGCAGGCATGAAATGGAGTTTTATTGCAAAGCCAGAAGGGGTCCCACGTCACTTGGTATGTAATGCAGATGAAAGTGAACCCGGTACATTTAAGGACAGATACTTAATGGAATTCTTACCACATTTATTAATAGAGGGATTACTTATTTCTTCTTATGCATTAGGATCTAACGATACTTATATATACATCAGAGGTGAATATGCATGGGTTGCCCAAATTTTAGAAGATGCTATTATAGAAGCTACTAAAAATGGCTGGTTAGGAAAAAATATTTTAGGCACCGGATTTGATTGTATGATACATGTGCACCGTGGCGCTGGTGCTTATATCTGTGGAGAAGAAACGGCACTCATAGAATCATTAGAAGGTAAAAGAGGTAATCCTCGTATCAAACCTCCATTTCCTGCTATTCAAGGATTATGGATGCGTCCAACGGTGGTGAACAATGTAGAAACATTAGCAGCCGTGGTACCCATTATTAAAATGGGTGGAGAGGAATATGCAAAAATTGGAGTGGGCCGTTCAACAGGTACTAAATTAATCTCTGCTTGCGGTAATATTAATAAACCAGGGGTCTATGAAATTGATATGACTATTTCTGTAGAAGATTTTATTTATAGCGATGAATATTGTGGTGGTATTGCCAATGGCAAAAAATTAAAAGCTTGTATTCCAGGTGGTTCTTCTGTGCCTATTTTGCCTGCAAATCTTTTATTAAAAACAGCCAAGGGCGAAACCCGTTACATGAACTATGAAAGTTTAAGTGATGGTGGTTTTGCTACAGGTTCTATGATGGGCTCTGGTGGTTTTATTATTTTAGACGAAGACCAATGTATTGTAAAAAATACTTTAACCTTAGCGCGTTTTTACAGACATGAAAGTTGTGGTCAATGTTCGCCATGTAGAGAAGGAACAGGATGGATGGAAAAAATATTACAAAAAATAGAATTAGGAAAAGGTGAATCAAGTGATATAGATTTATTGTGGGACATTCAAAGAAAAATTGAGGGAAATACTATTTGTCCTTTAGGAGATGCAGCCGCTTGGCCCGTAGCAGCCGCTATTAGACATTTCCGTGACGAGTTTGAATGGCATATCAACAATAGAGCATTATCACAAACAAGTAATTTTGGTTTACAACACTATGCAGATCCTATCCATGTGCCTGCATAACATTGCGTAAAACTATGAGTGAACAAACATTATTTAAAGTAACAGTAGACAACATTACCATTGAAGTACCAGCGGGCACTACGATATTGCAAGCTGCACGTCAAATTGGAGGTGCTGTAGCACCGCCAGCTATGTGTTATTATAGCAAGCTAGAAGGAACTGGTGGCAAGTGTCGTACTTGTTTAGTAGAAGTATCGAAGGGTTCTGAAAAAGACCCTCGCCCCATGCCGAAATTAGTGGCTTCTTGTAGAACTACGGTGATGGATGGAATGGAAGTAAAAAATATTACCAGTGAAAAAGTAATTGATGCAAGAGCAGCTGTAGTTGAGTTTTTATTATTGAATCATCCCCTTGATTGTCCTATATGCGATCAGGCTGGTGAATGTCATTTACAAGATTTAAGTTTTGAGCATGGCAAGGCAGATACCAGGTATGAATTCCAAAGACGCACTTTTAAGAAACATGATTTAGGTAAGCATATACAACTACATATGACGCGTTGTATTTTGTGTTACCGTTGTGTATTTATTGCCGACCAATTAACCAATAAAAGAGAACACGGAATTTTAGATAGAGGAGACCATACTGAAATTGCTACCCATATTGAAAAAAGTTTGGGCAATGAATTTATAGGTAATGTAATTGATGTTTGTCCAGTGGGCGCTTTAACAGATAAAACATTCCGTTTTAAAAATAGAGTTTGGTTTTTAAAACCAATGGATGCGCATCGTAATTGTCCAACTTGTTCTGGCCGAGTAACTTTATGGAATAGAGGAGACGAAGTGTTTAGAGTGACTGCACGCAAAGATGAGTGGGGTGAAATTGAAGACACACCTGATGGAAAACCAGGATGGATTTGTAATACTTGTCGTTTTGATAAAAAACATACCAATGATTGGGTGATAGAAGGTCCGCGTGAAATAAGCAGACAATCAGTGATTGCGCAAGGGCATTATGCAGGCAATATAGGCACCACCCTACCAACAGAAATATTTAAAGCAGTGAATGATGGAAGAGCGCCGCATTTATTAATGGATATTCATAATGAAAGCGAAGTGAACCTACCTTCTGTTCGTTTGAGTGAAATAGAGGGTCCTTCTCATGGAAATACTTTTAACAATAATTCTACAAAAGCCTAATACAAAAAAGTATGACACTACTCGCATTGGATTGGGCTATAATTATTGAGAAATTAATTTTGATTGTCATTATTGTGCTTACCACCTTATTGATTACTTTATATACCACATTTGGCGAAAGAAAAGTAGCTGCCATTTTACAAGACCGACCAGGCCCGAATAGAGCAGGCCCTTTTGGTTTATTACAACCCCTAGCAGATGGTTTGAAATTAATCATGAAAGAAGAAATTATTCCTACTTCTGCTAGTAAGTGGTTATTTATTCTAGGTCCAGGATTAGCCATGACAGCAAGTTTGATGACCTCTGCGGTAATACCATGGGGCACTGAAATACATTTATTTGGAAGAACGATTGAATTGCAAGTGGCTGATATTAATATTGGTTTATTGTATGTGTTTGCTGTAGTGAGCATGGGTGTTTATGGTATTATGATTGGAGGTTGGGCATCCAATAATAAATTTTCTTTGATGTCTGCTTTAAGAGCAGCTTCTCAAGCCATTAGCTATGAAATTGCCATGGGACTTGCCTTAATTGCTTTATTAATGTCAACAGGTACCCTAAGTTTAAAAACTATTGTTGCAGATCAGGCAGCAGGACATTGGTGGAATGTGGTCTATCAGCCTTTGGGTTTTTTAATTTTCTTTATTTGTGCAATGGCGGAATGTAATCGTACGCCCTTCGATTTACCAGAAGCAGAGAATGAATTAAACTTTGGCTATCACCAGGAATATTCTTCAATGAAATTAGGATTCTATTTATTTGCGGAATATGTGAATATGATTATGAGTAGCGCTATTATGGCCTCTATGTATTTTGGCGGTTATGATTTGCCTTTCTTTGACGAAACAACAGTGGCGCCCAATATAGCAGCCCTAATTGGTATTGGCACTTTGCTTATTAAAATTGTACTTTTTGTATTCTTATTTATGTGGATTCGTTGGACCATTCCAAGATTCAGATATGATCAATTAATGAATTTAGGTTGGAAAAAAATGATACCGCTGGCTTTATTCAATATGTTAATCACTGGCGCCATTATTTTATCAAAATCATAATTAAAAAAACTGTACGAATATAACATGCAAGCATTAACCAATAAATCAATCGCAGTAAACCGCTCACCGATGACATTCTGGGAGCGATTGTATTTGATTAATATAATTAAAGGCATGATGATCACTTTTAGTCACATGTTTAAAAAGCAACCTACTGTAAGGTATCCTGAACAAAAAAGAGAGTTTAGTCCTGTGTTTAGAGGTTTGCATGTATTAAATAGAGACGAAGCCGGTCGTGAAAATTGTACTGCCTGTGGTTTATGTGCAGTGGCTTGCCCAGCAGAAGCTATTACCATGGAGGCTGCCGAAAGACAAGAAGGAGAAGAGCATTTATACAAAGAAGAAAAATATGCCGCTAAATATGAAATTAACATGTTGCGTTGTATTTTTTGCGGACTCTGCGAAGAAGCTTGCCCCAAAGACGCTATTTATTTAAGTGAAACCTTTGCACCGGCTAATTATACACGCAAAGGTTTTATTTATGACAAGAACGATTTATTAATTCCTAATACTTTAACCAACGCAACTGAATTGGCTAAAGCAAAAGGAGTAGAAGCTTAAATAATATGAATACACTAGAAATTTTATTTTTTGCTTTATCTGCCTTTGCTATTATTAGTGCAATCATGGTATTAATAAGTAAGAATCCCATTCATAGTGTACTTTGGTTAATTCTAGTATTTTTTTCGATCTCAGGACATTATATTTTATTGAATGCTCAATTTTTAGCCATCGTTAATATTATTGTATATGCGGGGGCCATTATGGTCTTGTTCTTATTTGTGATTATGCTTATGAATGTAAAAAAGGACAAAGAACCACAAAAACAATTATGGGTAAAATTAATTGGTGTGATTGCGGGAGGTAGTTTTTTAACCTTATTAATTGCACTAGTAAAACAAAATACTTCTTTTCAAGGAAGAGATGTTTTATTGAAAGAAGGAAACATAGGGCTTATTCATCCGTTGGGAGTTGCATTGTTTACCGACTATGTAGTGCCCTTTGAAATAAGCAGTGTACTATTTTTAAGTGCGATGGTGGGAGCCGTTATTATTGGAAAAAAATAAATTTTTGTAAGATGCCTATAGAATATTATATCTTTTTATGTTTAACGCTATTTAGCATTGGTGTGATAGGTGTGTTAACGCGTCGTAATGCAATTATTGTTTTTATGTGTATCGAACTTATGCTCAATGCAGTGAATTTATTGTTAGTGGCATTTTCAAAAATGAATTATGGCGCGGCTAAGTTAATATCAGCTACTACCACGGCAGGTATTGATGCGCAGATATTTGTATTTTTTATTATGGTCGTAGCTGCGGCAGAAGTAAGTATTGGACTAGCTATTATAGTAATGATGTACCGAAATACACATTCTATAGACATTAATTTCTTAAATAGATTAAAAAACTAATTCCATGGCCCTTATGAAAATATTAGTTGCTTTTATAATTCTTTGGCCTTTGGCTGGATTTTTATTCAACGGGCTAGGTAGAAATTACTGGAGCAAAAAACTGATTGCTTACAAAGCCACTGGTTATATTGTGGCTTCCTTTATAGCAAGCATTTTTGCCTTTTTATATGTACAAGACAATGGTGCAGTTACGGTACATTATTTTGATTTTATACATACCGACTCTATTAAAATACCCTTCGATTTTAAAGTAGACGCATTGTCTTCTTTATTTTTATTAGTCATTACAGGGGTAGGTTCCTTAATACATTTATATTCTACGGCTTATATGCAGGAAGAATCGGCACCGCACTATGCGAGGTATTTTGCTTATTTGAATTTGTTTATTTTCTCCATGCTATTATTAGTCTTAGGAGATAACTATATTATTATGTTCATGGGTTGGGAAGGAGTAGGCCTATGTTCTTATTTATTAATTGGGTATTGGTTTTCAAATGGTAATTATAATTATGCTGCGAAGAAGGCCTTTATCATGAACCGCATTGGGGACCTAGGATTTTTATTAGCCATTTTTTGGCTAATCGCTAAATTAGGAACGGTGAGTTATAGCGAAGTGTTAACTGCTGAAACTTTAGCGAAATTGTCTAGCGCCGATATTACAGGCATTACTTTATTATTATTTGTAGGTGCCATGGGTAAGAGTGCACAAATACCTTTATTTACTTGGCTACCCGATGCGATGGCGGGTCCTACACCTGTATCTGCTTTAATACATGCGGCTACCATGGTCACTGCTGGTATTTACATGATTACAAGAAGTAATATTTTATTTAGTCATAGCGAGATCACACAAAACATTGTGGCCATTATTGGAATTAGTACCGCTTTATTAGCAGCCACCATTGCTATTAAACAAAACGATATTAAAAAAGTGTTGGCTTACTCCACAGTAAGTCAATTAGGGTATATGTTTTTAGGATTAGGAGTAGGCGCTTATTCTGGTGCGGTGTTTCATGTCATTACCCATGCATTTTTTAAAGCTTTATTATTCTTAGGGGCAGGTTCTGTGATTCATGCCATGCATCATGAACAAGATATTAGAAAAATGGGCGGGTTGAAATCGAAACTTCCTATTACACATATAACCTTTTTAATAGGTTGTATTGCTATAGCAGGAGTGCCTCCTTTTAGTGGTTTCTTTTCTAAAGATGAAATTCTAGCAGCCGCTTTTGAAAAAAATAAAATTTATTGGGTCTTAGGTTTAGTAGGTGCAGCCATGACCGCTTTTTATATGTTCCGTTTATATGCTACAACTTTTTTAGGAAAGTTTAGAGGTAGTAATGAACAAGAAGCGCATTTGCATGAGAGCCCTTTAGCCATGACCTTACCCTTAATAGTATTAGCTATACTAAGTGCGCTGGGTGGGGCTATTGGTATTCCCCATATTATGGGAGGCCATCATTGGTTAACTGGACAACTAAGTAGTATAGTATCAACACCTCAAGAAGCCCATTTAGCTGTTTCTACTGAATGGATATTAATGGGTCTGTCGGTGGCCATTGCAGCCACCTCTTTATTAATAGCCTTATCAAGATATAGTAAACAAACCGATGAGGAACCTAGTTCTGCTATGGGGAAATTCTTTTATAATAAATGGTATATTGATGAGTTATATCAAAAAGCCATTATTGAACCTTTGAATAAGTTTGCCTTATTTCTAAAAGAATTTATTGAAAAGAAAGTAATTGATGGAGCCGTTAATGGCACCGGCAAGCTTGTCCAGTTTAGTGCTAGAAAAGTAAGGCTCATACAAAATGGACAAGCCGGCTACTATATTTTATTTATGGTAGTGGGCATTATTATACTTTTTTTAATTTGGTTCAATGATATTTATATTTTACGATTCATTCATACATTGACTCAATCATAATAAGTAACGACTATGTTAATTTCATTTCTACTCATTCCAATTTTGACAGCTATTGTACTTTTGTTTATCAAAAAAGATACATTGGCTTCTCAAACTGCAATTGCTGCAAGTTTGGCAACATTGGCGTTGGCGGTTTTTGCCTCTTTCAATCAAG
>SHWX01000062.1 GCA_009693615.1 Chitinophagaceae bacterium
TGATTATTAGATAAGAAAGCCCATGTTGCACCAGCATCGTCCGAACGGTATAGACCAGATTTTTTCTTTTCGGTTTCAACAATGGCAAACACACGATTTGAATTTACCCTAGAAACACTTAAACCAATTTTTCCCATTAGATCAGGCAAGCCCTCTGTTAATTTTACCCAAGTTTTTCCTTCATCTGTCGATTTCCAAATAGCAGAACCTTTCCCTCCACTTGATACAGTCCAAGGAAAGCGACGATGCTCCCAAGCGGCTGCATATAATATGCGCGGATTATTCATATCCATTGACAAAGAAGCAATACCGGTGCTATCGTTTATATATAACACGCGTTTCCAATTAGCACCCCCATCTACCGATTTATATACACCTCTTTCATTATTGGGCCCATGAACAGTTCCTTGTGCAGCTACATACACGATATCTGCATTGCTTGGATGAATAGCGATGTCGGAAATATGTCTTGTTTTTTCAAGTCCAATATTTTGCCAACTAACGCCTCCATTGGTGGATTTATAAACTCCATCTCCATAGCTTGTCATTACCCCTCTTACAGCATGTTCTCCTGTACCTACATAAATAACATTTGGGTCAGACTCTGAAACAGCAATATCACCAACTGATCCTACTTGGAAAAAGCCGTCCGATATATTTTTCCATTTAATACCTCCGTCTTTTGTTTCCCATACACCACCCCCAGTATAGCCTGTATAAAACTTTTTTGAATTATTAATTACCCCAGTAATGGCATTTGCCCTTCCCCCTCTAGTAGGCCCTATATTCCTCCATTGTAAATTTTTAAATACAGTATCTAGAATTGGCTTAGTAGCTTCAATAGTAGTACTATTCGATTTTTTCTTTTGTGCTTGAACACCTAATGACAAAAGGAGTAAAAGACAGATTATAGGATTTTTCATATTTAGGAACTTTTAATTTAAATATAGATAAACCCTAAGTTAGTAATTTTTTCAATCTCCTGCTTTTTACCCATATATTAATCAATAATTATAGTAAATTAGCTAGGATATTATTCATAATTCAACCTATAATACATGCTTAAGAAAATTATTTCATCGCTTTTTTTAATGCTTTCCTTTTTGCTAGTGCAGGGGCAGGCCAATTATTTTTACCCCAATAAAGGAAATTTTGATGCTAGTATACCTACCCCAGAACAATTTCTGGGCTATGCCATTGGTGAACAACATACAAGACATGATCGTATTGTAGCTTATTTAAAAGAGCTAGATCGTTTATCAGATAAGGTTTCCTTTGAAATCATTGGAGAAACCTTTGAACATCGCGCACAAGTGGTAGCTATTTTTTCTTCTCCAGAAAACCATAAGAATATAGAGCAAATTAGATTGCAACACTTATCCAATCAAACAAATGGTACTAATAATAAGGTCCCATTGGTCATTCATTTGGCCTATAATGTGCATGGCAATGAGCCCTCTTCAAGTGAGGCAGCCTTGTTAACTGCCTATTATTTAACTGCTTCACAAAGCGAGCAGACCAAAGAATGGTTGAATAATATGATTATTACTTTGGATCCTGTCATTAACCCTGACGGCAGAGACCGCCACACGCATTGGGCGAATATGCACAAGGGAACGCCAGCTGTTGCAGATCCCAATGACAGAGAACACAATGAAATTTGGCCTGGAGGAAGATTTAACCATTATTGGTTTGACTTAAATCGTGATTGGTTCTTAGGTACTTTTCCAGAAACAAGAAATAGGATTAATTTCTTCCACAAGTGGCGCCCTTATGTACAAACAGACCACCATGAAATGGGAACAAATTCAACTTTCTACTTCGATCCAGGTAAAGAGTCTAGTAACAATCCAATTGTGCCTGATTACTTATACAAAAATATATATCCAAAATTTGGCGAATATTTTACCAAGGCAACTAATAGCATCGGCTCTATGTATTTTACCAAAGAAGCATTCGATAAACTATACCCTGGTTATGGTAGCAGTTATATTAATTTTTATGGTGGTGCTGGATTTTTATTCGAGCAAGGTAGCAGCCGAGGTCATGTACAAGAAACAACTACCATTCCTATCAGTTTTGGTTTTACTATACGCAATCAGTTCACCGCTTCTTTAGCAACTATCACCGCATCTTTAGCAGAGAAAGAAAGTTTAATTGAACTACGTAAGCAGTTTTATTTAACAGCAAAACAACAAGCGGCAAGCTCTAATATCAAAGGCTATAGCTTTGGTGACCCCAACGACTTTAATAGAACAAAAGCATTTATTGATTTATTACTATTACACAAAATAGATATTTATAAAGTTCCCAACTCAACTAATTATTTTGTACCTACAGCGCAGGATAATTATATTATGGTAAAAAGTATTTTTGAAAATCAAATTACTTATAAGGATAGTACATTTTATGATGCTTCTACCTGGAGTTTAATTCACGCCTATGGACTTCCTTTTACTGAGGTTAAGTCTAGTATGATTTTATCTGAAAAAATTAATACACCACTGGTTTTTAATAATACTCCAATTGTAAAAAGTAATTATGCTTACTTGGTAAACAATACCGACTATAATATACATCAATTCATTTACGCATTGCAAAATGAGGGTGTTTTTGTACAAACAGCAACCAGAACCTTTAGTACCAATATTAATGGAGAAAATATGAATTTTGGCTATGGAAGTATTGTCATTTCTGTTCAACAACAAAAAGTTGATGCGGATATGTTATATAATATAATTAGTAAAGCAAGTGTTGCTGCCAATATAAAAGTACATACAGTGGCTTCAGGATTTAATAGCTCAGGTATTGACCTTGGAAGCAACTATGTAAAAACGCTGAAAAAGCCCGAAGCAGCAATGATTATAGGAAGTGGTGTTGCCGCATCTGAGGCAGGTGAAATATGGCATTTACTAGACCAACGCTTGCATATGCCTATTACTAAAATTGATATTTTAAATTTCTCTAGAGTTCGTTTAGAGAGGTATAATACACTCGTTATGGTTTCAGGTGCCTATAACTTTTTAGATAAAAATAGTGTAGATAAAATTAAAGCCTGGGTACAAAACGGCAATACCCTTATTACTATAAAGTCTGGGGCTGAATGGGCCATTAAAAATGGATTTACTAAATTCAAATTAGCAGTTGACTCCAGTACCACAAAAGGAAGATTAGATTACGATAGAGCAAGTGATATGGAAGGTGCTAAAGCCTTAGGTGGCTCTATTTTTTCTATAGATCTTGATACGACCCATCCCATTGGATATGGATTCTCTAAAAGAAAAGTTTCTGTCTATAAAAATAATTCTACCTTTTTTCAAAATAGTACAAATGCTTACAGTACCATTGCGCAATACACCAATACCCCTTTAGTAGGCGGCTATCTACATCCTAATTCTTTAAAGATGATTAAAAATTCACCTTCTATCTTAGTAGGCGCTGAAGGAAGTGGAAGGGTCATTTTATTTGCAGACGAACCAAATTTTAGAGGAACTTGGTATGGGACAAACAAATTATTTTTAAATGCTTTATTCTTAGGTAATATTATGACAGCGCCTGGTGCAGATTATTCAGAAGAAGAAGACAAACATTAATTAAAAAAAATTTCATGAAAAACTTATTTAAAACAATATGTTACTTAAGCATTTTTTTACTAAATGGATTTGAATTAAGTGCTCAAATGTTTAATGTAAAAATTAATTCAAATTTACATACTGAAAATTTTGACGGAAGATTATTATTACTTTTTTCTAATAACAATGCAGCAGAGCCAAGATTCCAAATTAGCGACGCGCTTACTACACAAATTATTTTAGGTAAAAATGTAGACCAGTGGGCCATTGGAGCAACACAAAGTATTGCACAGGAGGCCTATGGTTTCCCAAAAGAACGACTTAGTGAAATACCAGCAGGAGACTACTACGTTCAAGTACTTTTACATAAATATGAAACTTTTAAGCTTAAAAATGGCAAAGTAGTAAAACTCCCAATGGATCGTGGAGAAGGCCAACATTGGAATTTAGCACCCGGTAATATTTATTCAAAACCAATAAAAATTCATTTTGATCCCAAAAATACTGAAGTAGTTCAATTAATTATTGATCAAATCATACCCCCCATCATAGAACCAACTGACTCAAAATATATTAAACATATTAAAATTCAAAGTAAGTTACTAACTGAATTTTGGGGCAGGCCAATGTACTTGGGTGCACATATTTTACTACCTGAAGGATTTGATACCCACCAAAATATTAAATACCCATTGGCAATTTATCACGGACATTTCCCTTCAGATATTAGTGGCTTTAGTACAACACCACCAAACCCCAACTTAATTCCAGATACAAGTGCCCGATTTAATATAACTGGGTATAATAAAATACAAGAAGAAGAAGCCTATCAGTTTTATAAACAATGGACAGGGCCAAATTTTCCTAGAGTATTGGCCATTGAAATACAACACGCAACGCCCTACTATGATGATTCTTACGCAGTAAATTCTGCAAATATGGGTCCTTATGGAGATGCTATTACTTATGAATTAATTCCTGAAATAGAAAAGCAATTTCGCGGAATTGGACAAGGTTGGGCAAGATTTACTTATGGTGGATCAACAGGAGGATGGGAAGCACTTGCAGTTCAAGTATTCTATCCAAACGAGTACAATGGCGCTTATGCAGCATGCCCAGATCCAATAGATTTTAATCATTATACAACCATTAATATTTATAAAGACGAAAATGCTTACTATGCAAAAAGTGATTTCAAAGATTTAGCAAGACCATCGCATAGAAATTATTTAGGGCATATTAATTCTACCATCAAAGAAACCAATCAAAGAGAACTTGCTTTAGGAACCCATTCTAGAAGTGGAGATCAATATGATGTATGGGAAGCTGTTTTCTCTCCAATGGGTGAAGACGGTTACCCAAAAAGAATATTTGATAAACACAGTGGTACGATTGACAAGTCGGTTGCTGCCTATTGGAAAGAAAACTACGACTTAGCCCATATTATTAAAAGGGATTGGCCAAAAATTGGTGAACAACTAAAAGGAAAAATTCATTTATACGTGGGCGATATGGATAACTACTATTTAAATAATGCAGTTTATACAGCCGAGGATATGTTAAAACAATTAAAGAATCCAAGTTGTAATTGTATAATTGATTATGGAGATAGAGCAGAGCATTGTTGGAATGGTGACCATACACAGCCAAACTATATAAGCAGACTGCGTTACCATCAAATGTTTATTAATAAATGGGCGCAAGAGGTAAAAACAAGAGCCCCAAAGGGAGTAGACTTAAAATCTTGGCTTTACTAATTTAATACTTTATAAAAAATAGGATCTACTTCTTAGTCCATATTTCGTAAATAGGATCCCCTTTTGAACTAAGGCCACTATGGTGCCACTGCTCATTTTCAACTTTGCCAGTGAAACTAAGTGATGCCCCCACCCTAGAAGAATCACGACTAAAGAACTCAATGTTCTCAGTATAGTTTCCATTGACAAAACTATAGACACCACCACCAGTCCCAGAAAATTCACCTGTTTCAATATTGATAGCTATCCACTGAAAACGATTCCCCGTTAGTAATTTGTAAGTACGCCTAGCTCTAAGTGGATTTTCTGTAATTTTATCTCCATTTTTTCTTCCACTCATGCGCCAGTTTCCTGCCAAAATATTTTCTCCTTTATCTATTATTTCATGGTCCTTTTTTACAAATAAAATTTCTTTTGTTTTACCCACTGCAGCTTTATCTCTTGAATCAAAATGAATAGTAATAAGGAGTTTATTTCCATCTTTAACAAAAGGGCCGCCCCAGGTATAATTAAATACTTTCGTATCTACATTATACTTGGTTTCAACGAAGTAGCCATCCATTAAACAAATAATGACATCTTTATCTTCTTTAGATAAATAAGCTCCTTTTAAGGTTGGTTGCGCTTGAACAGATAAGCTACATAGTATAGCTATGATGAAGTTGATTGTTTTCATAAAATAGAATTGATTGCCGCAATATATTTTTCTGGCAGACTCGGCTTTAATTAAAATTTGAATTTAAAAAGTTTGTACGTTAAAAATAATGCATTGAACTGATATATCAGTTTTATTGTATATTAAGTAAAAAAACAAAGGACCCTCGATTTAACTTAAGTCATTGTTTTGTCATGTATTACATATTATAAAAATACAAATTGACAGATTTGAGCCATTATAAGGGGTGTTTTCGGCACGTAGCGTTTTTATTGCATAACAATTTAATTTAGTAATTAAAAAATATTACTTACCTTTTGGAAGTAAAATACCTACTCTTTTGCAATTCTAACGCAACAGGTCTATTTATAATTCTTGTAATCTCTATCATTTCTAAGACTCTTATTTAATCATTGAAATGGACTATACTTATAAATTGTCGGTATAAAGTGGGCAAAATATAGTCATAATTAGTAGAGAGTTTCCATCATTAAAAATTAAAAAAAATGAGATGGGACAGAAGCCAAAAAAATCTAAAGAGCACTCCAATAAAGAGACCAGCCCTAAGACAAGGAGACTCTTTTCATCAGAACAAAAGGTAGTAATCATAATGGAAGCTAAGCTAGGGGAATACTCCATTGCAGCGCTATGCCTGAAACACAGTATATCAGAAGCCACCTTTTATAGATGGAATAAAGAGTTTATGGAAGCGGCTAAAAAGAAACTTTTTTGATCGTAGAGAGTTACGCTATTTAATTTAAGTATTCTTATTTTTAAATAGATTAGAATATGGAAATAAAGAAGGTGTTCTGCGGATATATTTTTGATAGTTGTCTAAATGACCCCATTTCTCCATCCCTGCAATTTCTAAAATTCTAACACCACTTATATAAACAAGTAGCATATATGTAAATAGTGGAGAGATTAAAGTAATATACTGCCAACTTGATAAGGATGAAAAAGACATAATAGAAATGCCCAACCATAAGATAATTTCACCAAAGTAGTTTGGGTGTCTTGAGTAATACCAAAGTCCATGAGATATAAATTGATCCTTATTTTTAGGATTTTTACGGAATATAGATTTTTGCTGGTCGGCGATAATCTCTACAACAAAACCGAAAATAAAGACAGCCATACCAATATAAAAAACACCATTTTGTATTACCCCATTTTTGCTTGCAATAGCTGTTAAGGCGCACATTGAACATAAACAAACCCACATCCCTTGTAAAGTCCATGTCATGAAGAATCTTGTTGGCGAGGGTTTAATGAATTTAAACCTTTTATCTTCTCCAGCTTTATGAATTCTTGTAAATAAGAAACTGCCTAAACGGATTGCCCATAGTATAATGCAAGAAGCTAATAGGATACTACCTATATTAACATTTATTGCAGAATAACTTTGGTAGCTTATATAACTCACAATGAATAAATAGGTGGCACTTCCCGTTAAGTCATAAAACTTTTCTGTTTGAAAATAAAAGGCAGGAATAAACAAAATCCATTGTATAAGAAAGGCAATCAATACAGCTTGCTGAATTACCTCTATTCCGGTTAATAATGCAATGCCATAGACAATGGAAAAAGCGATAAGGGAAAATAATAAATTAAGTAGGGATTGCTTCATGATTTATAATATATTTTTATTTAATTAGGTTATAAATAATAAATAAAATTAAATACACTACTAAATAGATTCGATAGTAATTTCTTGTTTTGAGATAATCTTTATTATCTGGATACATATTACTGAATAAACCTATAATCTCTTTTTTGAAAAGAGGTTTAATGTTAATTTTCCAGTCATCCGTTTGGTAAACAATTTTCCTAAACTTACTGCGAAAATAGGTACTAGGAATGCTCCAAATAATTAAAATGAGAAATATGATTTGCTTATCTGTCATAAATAAAGATATAAATGTTTAGCTGAATTTATTTATAAGCTAGCGCAGAAATAATAAAGAACCTTCAATTTAAGCTAAGTCATTGATTTACTTTCATCTAGACAGGAATTTGAACCCGGAACCTCAGTGTGTGTTTTCCTAAGGCAGAGGAATTTATTATGTAATCTTATTGACGGCACCAATAAACCGTTGACATTTTTCTGAAACAGCCCCTTTTTCATAATCAGTGATGCGTACTTTTACAAAATTGTAATGGACATTAATTTCTGGATGATGGTCTTGGTCAATAGCAATTTGCATGACTTTATTGGAAAATAAGACCACTTCATTGTAGTTGTCAAATTTAAAAGTCTTTTCTAATTTATTATTTAATTCAGTCCAATCAGTAGGCCTCATGGGTGTATAATCAAACTTGATTAATTCTTCTAAGGTAATATGTTCTAAAGTTTTAATATGTGTTGCCTTCAATATAATAGGAGGCGCCACACCAGCTTGATAGGCTTCTATCCATCTAGAAACACAAAGGCACCACTTATCTCCCTCCGCCAGCCCCTTAAAGCCAGTGGGTGGATAATCCATTGTCAAGTCATTGCCTTTACTTTTTGAGAATTGTAAAAACTCATTGGTCACAACCGCACAAACAGTATGAGTACCCCTATCGTTTGCACCTGTGTTACAACAGCCGTCTCTGTAAACACCAGTCATTGGACTTGTCCCGCATACGATTAATGGTTCATTGAAAACATTTAGCGCTTCGTTCATTGGGGTCGTTTAAAAATTAAGTATTAATGACTTTTTTGGAGCCTTTAGATTCCTATACTTTGAAATCTTTTACTTACTTAAAAAATAAATTTTGTACTTAAAAAATTAGAGTCATCTGAAGCAACAATTTCATTGATGATTTCTTTATTTTCATCCGTTAGTTTAGCAGCAACTAGTGACCTAATTGAAAATGACCTCAAAGCATCCACCACAGACAAAGTACCCTCGGCACTGTCTTTTCGACCGGTAAATGGAAAACTATCTGGTCCTCTTTGACACTGACAATTAATGTTCACACGACTCACTTGATTCACTAATGGATCAATCAAACTTGCCAACTCTGCTTTATTTTTTGAAAACAAACTAACTTGTTGGCCATGCGTTGATTTAATAATGTATTGAATAGGTTCCTCAATATCATCAAAAGGTATAATAGGAATAATTGGACCAAACTGCTCTTCACTGTATACCTTCATTTTATGGTTGACTGGAAATAATATAGCTGGATAAAAAAAAGTTTCCTTAATTGTTCCTCCATTTTCATTCATAATACTTGCTCCATGTAGCTTTGCATCGGCTATTAAATCATTTAAATAGGCTGGCTTACCAGGTTCAGGTAATGGTGTTAAAGTGACTCCTTTTTCCCAAGGCAATCCAAATTGTAATTTTGCAACCTGCTCTTTTAACAATTCAATAAATTCATGCGCAATGGATTGATGCACAAAAATAGTTTTAAGTGCCGTACACCTTTGTCCATTAAATGAAAGTGCACCTAATACAGTTTCTTTGACAGCTAATACTATATCAGCATCCTTGGTTATAATGGCTGCGTTTTTAGCATCTAATCCTAATATAGCCCTTAAGCGATTTACTTTTGGATGTAATTTTTTTAATTGATTGGCAACTTTACTGGATCCTATTAATGTAAGTACATTTATTTTTCCAGATTCCATTAATGTAGGTATGATTACATTACCACGCCCATAGATAGTATTGACGACTCCTTTAGGAAAGCATGTTTTAAACGCTTCAAGCATTGGATAATGCAATAAAGTACCATGTTTAGGCGCCTTGAATAATAAAGTATTCCCCATAATAATAGCAGGAATTAATGTGGTAAAAGTTTCATTCAAGGGATAAT
>SHWX01000063.1 GCA_009693615.1 Chitinophagaceae bacterium
ATTGCGCCCAAACCATTGAAAATGCTCAATTAATAGCCCCATTGCTACAAATGGCCCAACATTAGTACTTTTGTAGCCATGCAAATTCAATTTACACAAGAAGAAGAATCTATATTCAATATAGTAGCTCAGCAAGCTGCTTTATTGAACACGCCTGCATTTGCAGTAGGTGGGTTTGTGCGCGATAAAATTTTGAATAGACCCACCAAGGATATTGACATCGTCTGTATTGGAGATGGCCTAGCCTTGGCAACTGCTTTTGCTAATCAATTTACACCTAGGCCTCCGGTTTCTTTATTTAAAACTTTTGGAACAGCCCAGGTGAAGTTGGATACTATTGAAATTGAATTTGTAGGGGCTAGAAAAGAAAGTTATGCTAAAGAAAGTAGAAAGCCATCGGTAAGTCCGGGCAGCATTGAGGATGACCAAAACAGAAGAGACTTTACCATAAATGCTTTAGCTATTTCTTTAATTGAAAATGATTTTGGAAAAGTAATTGACCCCTTTGGAGGCTTAGAAGACTTAACAAATAAAATTTTAAGAACACCATTACCTGCAGAAAAAACTTTTGACGACGATCCGCTTCGAATGATGCGCGCTATTCGTTTCGCCACTCAATTAAATTTTGAAATAACTGCTGAAACATTTACAGCCATTCAAAAAATGGCAGGTCGTATCTCTATTGTTTCACAAGAGCGTATTACCGATGAATTGCAAAAAATAATGCAAACTTCAGTACCTTCTAAAGGTTGGTATTTATTAAAAGAAACGGGTTTACTGGAAAATATATTTCCCGTTTTATTACAATTGGAAGGGGCTGAAACCTTGGATGGTATTGGACATAAGGATAATTTCTCACATACTTTACAAGTATTAGATAATGTAGCAGCCACTAGTGATGACATTTGGCTTCGTTGGGCTGCTTTATTACACGATATAGCCAAACCAAAAACTAAAAAGTTTGAAACTGGTTTTGGTTGGACCTTTCATGGTCATGAAGTAGTGGGTGCGCGTATGGTGCCAAAAATTTTCACGCAGTTGAAATTACCCTTGAATGAAAAAATGAAAATGGTGCAAAAATTAGTGGCCCTACATTTACGCCCTATTTCCTTAACGAAGGAATCGGTGACTGATAGTGCCATTAGAAGATTATTATTTGATGCAGGCGATGATATTGATTACTTAATGTTACTATGCGCTGCCGATATTACGAGTAAGAATAAAGTAAAAGTAAAACGTTATTTACAAGGCTTTGATTTTGTCAAAGAAAGATTAGTGGAAGTAGAACAAAACGATAGCATTAGAAATTGGCAACCACCTATTACAGGTGAAATGATCATGGACTTATTCGCCATTGAGCCTTCTAAACAAGTAGGTATTATTAAAGATGCCATTAGGGAAGCCATATTGGATGGGCTTATTCCCAATGACTATGATGCAGCCTATGGCTTCATGTTAAAAGAAGCCGAAAAACTAGGCTTATTTCCTGTAATAAAATAGTAATTTAGCGTTTCAAAATACCAAAATGGCCGTATTAAAATTTAGAGTTTCTTGGGAAGAGGATGATGCTATATACCGTGATGTTTTGGTGAAGCACACACAAAATTTTCAAGACTTACATATAAGTATATTAAAAGCCTTTGATTTTGATCAAAAGCATGATGCGACTTTTTATAGAAGCAACGATACTTGGCAAAGAGGAAGAGAAATTAGTAAAGAAGTTTACGACCGTGCTTATAAAGTAGCTCCTTTATTAATGGAAGAGACTACTATTGGTACTGAAATAATTGATACCAATCAACATTTTATTTACGAATACGATTTTGTAAAGTCATGGTCTTTTTTAATTCAACTTATTCAAGTGATTAAAAATGCCGATGCAGATATGACAATTGAATATCCTTTAGTATCTCGTATTGAAGGCGTGGGTCCTATGCAATATGGCACCAAGGGTTTACTGGGTGAAAAATTTGCAGACATTGAAGAAAAATATGACTTGAATGAAGCGGCTGATGGTTTTGGGGAAGAAGGAGAAGAAGACGCGCATGCGTCTGATGATGGTGACAATGCTGAAGACAGCTCTGACAGCGATGAAGAAGAAGAAGATGCGGATGCATCTGATGAAGGAGAAGATGCGAATGCATCTGATGAAGAAGGTAATAATGAGTCTGGTTCTGAGTTTTTCGAAGGAGAAGCTTTTTAGTTGTATAATTTCTTTTTACTTATTTATTTCAAATTTAAACTAGTCCAAGTATTTTGTCTAAAACCGTATACATAGTGCTAGGTCCTACCGCTGTTGGAAAAACAAGCTTTGCTATTGCACTTGCCAAAGCATTAAATACAGAAATTATTTCAGCAGATGCACGTCAGTGTTATAAAGAAATTAATATAGGAGTGGCTAGGCCAAGCACAGAAGAATTAAAAGCAGTGCGGCATCATTTTATTGCATCACATTCAATTACTGAAAATATCAATGCCTCTTATTTTGAAAATTGGGCAATGGAAAAAGTACAAACTTTATTCACTACAAAAGATGCTATTGTAATGGTAGGAGGAACGGGTTTATATATTAAAGCATTTTGTGAGGGCTTAGATTTAATACCTGCTATTGAACCAAGCATTCGAGAAAATATTATAGCACAGTATGAGAAATTAGGTTTGCGTTGGTTGCAAAAAGAGGTATCGGTGAAAGACCCTCCCTATTGGGAGAAGGGGGAACAAAAAAATCCACAGCGATTAATGCGCGCCTTAGAAGTTATTCTAGGAACCGGCTCTTCTATACTAAGTTTTCAAAATAAAAAAGCGGTTGAAAGACCTTTTAAAATAGTGAAAATTGGCTTAGAATTAGATAGGGAAGAATTATATAAGAGAATAAATGATAGGGTTTTGAATATGATTGAACTTGGCTTGGAAAAAGAGGTGAAAAGTTTAGAAGCTGATGCTCATTTAAACGCTTTGCAAACAGTAGGATATAGTGAATGGAAGGACTATTTCGAGCAGAAAATAAGTAAAGAAAAAGTCATAGAAAATATCCAACAAAACACCCGCCATTACGCCAAGCGTCAAATGACCTGGTTTAAGCGAGACCCTGCCACCACTTGGTTTAAGGCAGGTAGTATTGAGCCTAAGCAGGTTTTATTATAATAGTATAATATTTTTAGGAATTAACATATAAGATGCCCAAGCCATCTAAATTATGGTTATTTTTAGCCCATAATATAGCCATTGATACAATGGTATATTCATTACATTTTATTTAAAACTTTAAGTATGCAAAAATTAGGAAGTATCCTATTGGGAAGTCTTTTTTTAATGACTGGGACTTTGGCAAAAAGCCAAACCATTCAATTTGAAAAATATACTTTACCCAACGGATTAAAAATTATTTTACATGAAGACCATTCTGCACCAGTGGTGGCAGTAACGGCACTCTATCATGTAGGTTCTAAAAATGAAGACACAGCAAGGACAGGATTTGCGCATTTCTTTGAACATTTATTATTTGAAGGAACAGATAATATTAAAAGAGGTGAGTTTGATAAGTATGTAACCAATGCAGGGGGCGCTTTAAATGCCAATACTTCACAAGACCGTACTTTTTATTATGAACTACTTCCTTCTAACCAAGTAGACCTTGGTTTGTGGTTAGAGAGTGAGCGTATGATGCATGCTAAAATTGAACAAATTGGAGTGAATACACAACGCGAAGTGGTAAAAGAAGAAAAGCGTCAAAGAGTAGATAACCGTCCATATGGTTCTTTTTTAAATGAAATTCTTGTAAGAGCTTATAAAGTACATCCTTACAAATGGTCGCCTATTGGGAGCATGGATCATTTAAATGCTGCCAAACTAGAAGAGTTCATTCAGTTTTATAAAACTTATTATGTACCTAATAATTGTGTTTTATCAATTGCGGGTGATATCAATATTCCAGAATTAAAGAAAAAAATTGAAGCTTATTTTGGTCCTATTGCTAAAGGTACATTACCTATGAACCGTCCTAGTATTAAAGAACCTCCTTTAGGTGGTGAAGTGCGTGATAATGTATATGACAACATTCAGTTACCAGCTATATTACATGCTTACCGTGCACCTAAGCAAGGTGGAGAAGAGTATTATGCATTTAATTTACTCTCTACTATTTTATCTGGAGGGGCTTCTTCAAGAATGAATAAGACCTTGGTAGATAACAAACAATTAGCAGTAGCGGCTCAGTCGGTACCTTTTTTCAATGAAGACGACGGCTTATTTATTGCATTAACTATTGCCAATATGGGTGTTAAGGTAGAAACTTTGGAAGCAAGTATGGATAGTGTGGTCAATGAATTAAAGTTAGGACTTGTGGGAGAGCGTGAATTTCAAAAAGTGAAAAACCAAATTACCACTTCCTTGGTAGATAGTAAGGCTACAATGGCAGGTATTGCAGAAAGCTTAGCGAATAATGAAGTATATTTTGGCGATGCAAATTTAATTAATACCGAATTAGAGAAATATAATAAAGTAACTAGAGAAGATGTTTTAAAAGTGGCTAAAAAATATTTGAATAAAGACAATAGGGTAGCGCTTCATTATTTACCAAAAGAAAAAACAACTAAATAAGTAAGGCTATTCATAGCATCAAAAAATAATTTTATGAAAAAATATATATACAGCGTTTTATTATGTTTGCCCTTCCTTTCAATAGCACAAACAGTGGATAGAACTAAGTCTCCTGCGCCAGGGAAGGCACCTTTAATACAAGTGGCTAGTCCTGCTAAATTTACTTTAGCGAACGGCTTGCAAGTTTTTGTAGTAAAAAATACAAAATTGCCGAAAGTCACTGCTACCTTGGCTTTAGATGTAGACGGATTCAAAGAAGGCGATAAAGCAGGCTTGGCCGGTATTTCAGGCCAACTACTTCAAAGAGGAACTACTACTAAATCTAAAGCTGAATTAGACGAAGCGGTAGAATTTTTAGGTGGTAGCATGTCTACTTCTAGTCAATATGCTTCAGTGAGTTCTTTAAAAAATAATTTCCCTAAATTAATGGAGTTGATGTCAGAAGTCATTTTACGTCCTGCTTTATCTAGTGATGAATTAGAGAAAGTAAGAAAGCAAACTATTTCTGGAATTGAATCTAGTAAAGATGATGCAGATGCTATTTCTAATAATGTGATGAAGAAATTAGTATACGGAGCGAACCATGCATTTGGAGAAATAACCACTATTAAAACAGTGAATGCTGTAAAAGTAGAAGATGTAAAAAACTTTATCAAAACCTATTGGATACCTAATAATGCGTATTTAATATTTGTAGGAGATATTGACCCAGCCAACGCCAAATTACTTGCTGAAAAGAATTTTGGTACTTGGGCTAAGGGTACATTTACACAGCCTGTGTATGAGAAGCCAGCTATTCCTGCTACAACCTATGTAGCGATTATAGACAGACCAGCCTCTGTTCAAAGTGTGGTAACTATTGCTACTACTGTTAATTTAACAAAAGGGTCACCTAATGATATCCCTTCTAATGTGATGAACAATATTTTAGGAGGTGGTTTCTCTGGAAGATTATTTGCCAACTTACGTGAGAAGCATGCATTTACCTATGGTGCTTATTCATCTATTTCTCCTAGTAAACAAATAGGTATGTTTAGCGCTGAGGCTTCTGTAAGAAATGAAAAAACAGATAGCTCTATTCAAGAAATTTTAAATGAATTAAATATTATTCGTAATACTAAAGTAGGCGATACAGAATTAAGCCGTATGAAGAATTATTTAGCGGGTGGCTTTGCGCGTTCTTTAGAAAGCCCTAATACGATTGCTAATTTTGCTTTATCTATTGCCGTAAATAATTTACCTGCGGACTATTATCAAAAATATTTAACCAATTTAGCTGCAGTAGATGCTCAAAAAGTACAAGATGTAGCAGCTTCTTTATTGAACCCTGCTAAAATGCATATTGTAATTGTAGGTAATGCCAAGCAAATTGCAGCAGGCTTAGAAAAATATGGCCCAGTTAAATATTTTGATATTGAGGGTAACGAGGTAGCTGCGCCAACTGAGGTAAAAGCAGATGCTAGTTTAACACCTACTGCTTTAATGGAAAAAGCCATTGCTGCCATTGGTTCAAAAGAAGCTTTAGACAATGTGAAAGATGTTCAACTAAAAGGAACAGCTAATTTAATGGGACAGTCTTTAGAAATGAAGCAAACCATTGTAATGCCGGGTAATTCTGTAACCACCATGTCAATGGGTGGCATGGCCATGATGAGACAGGCAGTGGTAGATGGTAAATACTCTGTTGCACAACAAGGACAAGAAGCGCCAATGACAGATGATTTAAAAGAAGGCTTAGACGAATCTACTTTTCTTGCTCCAGAGCAATTATACCTTGCAAAAGGTTATGGTTTAAAGATAGTTGGTGCAGAAAAAGTAGATGGTAAAGAAGCTATTGATGTAGAAGTGACAACGCCTTCTAAAAAAGTATCACACCGTTTTTATGATGCTAAAACATTCTTATTAGTAAAGACTTCAAAATCGGAAGAAGTGCCAGGACAAGGCACCATGACGCAACAACAATTTTATACTGGCTATCAAACTGTGAATGGTGTTCAAATTTCTTCAGAGCAGCTGATAGATATGGGTCAAATGAAAATAAATGTAAAGTATACAGATATTAAAATGAATCAAGGATTAAAGACAGCTGATTTAAAATAGGGTTAATGTATCCTACACAAAAAAGCCATCCCTCGGGATGGCTTTTTTTATATCAATGAATTAATATTAGAATCTTATACCGTAACCAATATTAAATAATACTTGGTTAGCAGTTAAATTAGCATAAGTATTAGGCTTATCACTTAAACGGTAAGGGAAGACTGCATCTTTAGTACTTGAGCTAACAATGGTGAAGTCAATAAAGTTTCTATTGGTTCTGTATCCAATACCACCACTAAGTACCATGCGAGAAGCTTTAAGCGTTTCATCTTTATAAGGAGAACCGTAATAAGCAGCACCACCTCTTATCATCCAGTTGTTACTTAATTTTATTTCAGAGCCTAATTTAAAATTAATATTATTTTTATAAGAAGATTTTACTACCTCGTTTATTAAACTATAATAGTCGCTAGTTGCTTTATCGTAGTCATTGGAATAAAAACGAGTTCCTGCATAGTTTACAACCTCTAAATCGGCAGCAATAAAACCAAGTGGTTGTGATGGTTTACTAGGAGAAGCAAAAAAGTAGCTTGTGCTAAATATTGCTTTAGTAGGAGTAGAGATTGTATATTCTCTTGTACCAGGATAACCATTATTTAATTCGCCAGAACTAACCGACAGCGTACCTGCATACTTTTCGGTATTGGTGGACAAGCTAGCACTTATTTGATCTCTAAATGAAATGACTTGAGGCGTATGTAAGGTAAAGCCCACTCTTAAAAAAGGTTCAGGCTTATATATTATTCCCAACTTGGCTCCTAAACCCCAACCTCTTGAAGAAAAATTTTCATCTAAAACAAAGGATGCAAAATCATTATCAGGATCAGAACTAGCATCTACTTCAGAATAAGTAAGGCTTTTAGTATAATTTATCATTGGTAAAACTAAACTAGCCCCTAGGTATAATTTATCGTCCATATTACCACCCCAGCCAAAGGCTAATTCGTCATAGCTTCCTGTAGTATGTGCATCATAAGACTGGTTTACGCCAGCAGTAATAGGCACTAAACTTTGGTAGCCTGTAACAGCTCCTTTTGCATTCGCTATGGTATCCACTAAATAAGTTCTAAAAGCAAGAGAGCTTCCAAAAATATAATTACTTAAGGCTGCATTAGAATCGGCTTGGTCGCCCACTAATTCTTCTAAATATTTTTCAGATAAACTGCTAAAATTATTCTTACCACCAAAACTTGAATGGTTATTGAAATTGGCAACTTGATTATAGGTAATAGAGAAGGCGGTGCTTGTCCAGTTATTTCTTTTTTGTCCATCCGCAAAAACCATACCCACCGATCCAAAATTAGATCTAGAATTCGTATTGGAAGAACTTGTTCCTCTGTAATTAAATTTATTAGTTTGCACTAAGAATTTTGGGGTTAACAAAAGTTCACTTGACTTATAAAAACCAAGGCCGGCTGGATTAATATGATTAGAAGATAAATCGCCGCCTAAAGAACCCATAGCTCCACCTAAAGCATTACTTCTAGCCGTTCCACTTGGTACAAACCAAGAAAGGCGAAGCCCATCTTCAGGTTCTTGTGCATACATGGTTAAACTAGATCCCATTAATATTAAAAAAAATAATTTCTTCATAATTGATACTTTGATTTTTAAAAAACTTACCTCTACAACTTACCTCTAAAACTTATTACTAAAAAAATACTAGATAACAGCATTGGCTTATGGAATTCTTGCGGCACGAGGGCTGCTTGAAGAACTACCAGCGCTATTAAAGCCACCACTTCTTCCACCTGCATTGCTATTGCCACTATTATTGCTGTTATTATTGCTATTATTGCTTTGGAAACTTGTTTTATTATTATTGTTATTGCTTTGATTTTGATTGCCGCCGTTGTAGTTATTGTTATTTGAAAAATAACGAGCAGGACGGTCATAACTATTAGCATAATTAGTATTACTATTATTAGTAACAACACGCTTCATTAAATTTCCAAAATTACTATTTAGAGTAGGGTTGCTAGTATATCTTGTATTACCAGTAGTAGTGTTTACACTATTATTAGTATTATTATAGCCACGATTATTTCTATAGGCATTAATAGTTGAAGGGCTTGATTGAACAACACGAGCAGATTGATAAGGTCTTCCTCCATTATTTGCAAATCCACCACCACCAATGTAGCCACCACCATTGTTATAATATATTCCACCATAAGGGTTCCATCCACCATAACCAAATCCTCCATAACCAAATCCTCCATAACCAAATCCGCCGTAACCTAAACCTGCCCATCCACCATATCCAAATCCACCATATCCAAAGCCGCCATAGCCAAATCCGCCCCATCCGCCCCATCCTCCATAACCGCCCATGAAAGGATCATAGCCCCATCCACCAAATCCACCAGCCCATCCGCCATAACCTCCCCATCCACCATAACCACCCCAGAAAGGATCATAGCCCCATCCGCCAAATCCACCGCCCCATCCACCATAGGCGCCGGCCCATCCGCCCCAACCCATTCCAAATCCCATGTTGAAACTTGGGTTATTCCAGTAGCCATAATCGTCTATAGTTGACCAGCGGTTTCTGTTGGCCACTTTTAATCTTAAATAACGGTCGTCTTGATAGTTTTGATATTCTTGATATTCTTCATCTTGAGCCATTCCATTTTCTGCTTTTTCAATGGCCACTAATTTTTCCGCGCTCACTACTTTATTATTAGGAGTGAAATATAAATCATCGGTAGCAAGCGTTGTGCTTTGTTGTAAACTTGTACAGCTGGTACCAAAAAAACTAAAAGCCACTATGCCCATGGCTATTAGCCTTAAATAAGTGTTAGTTTTTTGCGTCTTCATTTTCGTAAGTTTTAGGTTTTTATATGCCCCTTAATTAGTATACAT
>SHWX01000064.1 GCA_009693615.1 Chitinophagaceae bacterium
AAGCGTGATGGAGAGCGTTTAGGCTTTCCTGTTTTCGCCATGGACTGGAGCGACCCTATCACTAAAGAAACCACTGTTGGTTTTAAAGAAAAAGGATTTTTACCTGAAGCCTTTATAAATTTTTTAGCCCTATTAGGCTGGAATGATGGAACAGATAAAGAAATATTTAGCTTGGATGAATTAGTGGCCAGTTTTGATATTGAAAGAGTACATAAAGGGGGGGCTAAGTTTGATTATGAAAAAGCAAAATGGTTCAACCAAGAATGGATAAAAAGAACAGACAATAAAATATTAGCAGAATTACTTCAGCCCTTTTTAGATGCTGCAAAAATTGAAGTACATGAAGCGCCTTATTTAGTAAAAGTCATTGGACTAGTCAAAGACCGTTTTCATTTACTTGCCGATTTTATACCACAAAGTCATTTCTTTTTTGCTGCACCCACCAGTATTGACACAGCAGCTATCTTGCCTAAATGGGAAGAGAAAAAGCAAGGCTTCTTCGATGCATTAGTAAAACTATATGCTCAAAAAATTGCAGAAGGTATCAAAACATTGCCTGCAGTAAGCCTTGAAGCTAGTTTTAAAGAGTTAGCAACAGTTCATGAAATAAAACCAGGAGACTTATTACTACCTCTTAGAATTATGCTAGTGGGTGGTAAATTTGGACCCGGGGTATTTGATATCATTGAATCAATTGAACTTTCTGACACGAACGCAAGAATTGAACATAGTTTGCGATTAATTTCAGGAAAATAATGTAATTTAATAGTAATGAAACCCATTAGAGTATTAGTAGCTAAAGTTGGATTAGATGGACATGACCGTGGTGCTAAAATAATTGCCACTGCACTAAGAGATGCAGGCATGGAAGTTATTTATACAGGCCTACGTCAAAGCCCTGAGATGGTAGTACAAGCTGCCTTACAAGAAGACGTTGACGCCATTGGCATTAGTATTCTTTCTGGCGCGCACATGACGGTATTTCCAAAAGTGTATCAACTGATGCAAGAAAAAGGATTAACCAATGTATTATTAACAGGCGGTGGTATTATTCCAGAGCAAGACAGTATTACATTAAGAGAAATGGGTATTGGTACTTTGTTTGCACCCGGAACCAACACTGCCGATATTGCTAGCTATATAAAAGATTGGGTCGCCGAACATCATAAGTAAACTTTTTTAATTTCTAAATTTAAACTATGTCATCATTTCAAACTTTGTTTACAAAAATGGAAGATCATACTCTGATCATTACCATTAATCGTCCCGACAAATTAAATGCATTGAATCAGCAAGTAATGAAAGACTTAGACGCGGTCATGGACAGAGTATATAAATTTCCTGAAATAAAAAGTGTAGTGATAACGGGTGCAGGATTAAAAAGTTTTGTGGCAGGTGCCGATATAAAAGAATTTGAATCATTGTCGAAAGAAGAGGCTTCTGCTCTTGCCAAAAGAGGACAAGATGTATTTTTTAAAATAGAAAATTCTCCCAAACCAATCATTGCTTGTGTGAATGGATTTGCATTAGGCGGAGGTTGTGAATTAGCCATGGCTTGTCATTTTATTATTGCCTCTGAAAGCGCTGTCTTTGGACAACCAGAAGTAAACCTAGGTATTATGGTAGGATATGGTGGCTCACAAAGATTGACGCAAAGAGTGGGTAAAGGAAGAGCTATGGAATTAGTGATTACGGGTAAAACTATTAATGCAACCCAAGCCATGAATTATGGATTAGTAAACTATGTAGTGCCTCAAACTGAATTATTAGATAAAGCATTCTCTATATTAAGGGTAACGCATGAAAAAGCACCTTTATCGGTTGGCAATTCTATTAAAGCAGTCAATGCTGCTTGGAACGAAGCAGAAAATGGCTACGCTATTGAAGCCAAATTATTTGGCGAATGCTTTACCACCCATGACGCTAAAGAAGGTATTACTGCATTTATAGAGAAAAGAAAGCCTGAATTCAAAGGGAATTAATTTCCCCTATTTACATATTAATTTATGTTCAGTTTAGTACCTTTGCGATAGAAAAAATAACATTATGGAATACAGAATTGAGAAAGACACGATGGGTGAAGTAAAAGTACCTGCTAATGTTTATTGGGGTGCTCAAACACAAAGAAGTATTGATAATTTTAAAATAGCACAGGATATTAATCGAATGCCTAAGGAAATTATTAAAGCATTCGCCTATTTAAAAAAAGCAGCTGCCCTCACTAATATGGATGCAGGTGTATTACCCAAAGAAAAATCGGATTTAATTGGACAGGTTTGCGATGAAATTATTGCAGGTAAATTAGATGATCAATTTCCTTTAGTGGTTTGGCAAACAGGAAGCGGTACACAAAGCAATATGAATTTAAATGAAGTAATTGCTTACCGTGCCCATGTATTAAAAGGTGGAAGCTTAAGCGATAAAGAAAAGTTTTTACATCCTAACGACGATGTTAATAAATCTCAGTCTTCTAACGATACCTTCCCAACGGCTATGCATATTGCAGCCTATCAAATTTTAAGGGAGACTACCCTACCAGGTATTACAGCTTTAAAAAATACTTTAGAAGCCAAGAGTTCAGCATTTATGCATATTGTTAAAATAGGTCGTACCCATTTTATGGATGCTACTCCTTTAACATTAGGCCAAGAAATAAGCGGCTATGTAAGTCAATTAAGTCATGGCTTAAAGGCCATCAACAATACATTAGCACATTTAAGTGAATTAGCCTTAGGAGGCACTGCAGTAGGAACGGGCATTAATACCCCTAAAGGTTACTCTGAAAATGTAGCCAAGCATATTGCCAAACTAACTGGCCTTCCTTTTATTACTGCTGAAAATAAATTTGAAGCATTGGCTGCACACGACGCTATTGTAGAATCACATGGCGCTTTAAAAACAGTGGCAGTTAGTTTAATGAAAATTGCCAATGATGTGCGCATGTTGTCATCAGGACCACGCAGCGGTATTGGAGAAATTTTCATTCCTGATAACGAGCCAGGCTCTTCTATCATGCCAGGTAAAGTAAACCCTACACAATCTGAAGCATTAACCATGATTGCTGCTCAAGTAATGGGCAATGATGTGGCTATTAATATTGGTGGTTCTATGGGACATTTTGAATTGAATGTATTTAAGCCAGTGATGATTTATAATTTCATACACAGTGCTCGTTTAATAGGTGATGGTTGCGTAAGCTTTAATGAAAAATGTGCTGTAGGGTTAGCGCCTATTGAAGCCAATATTAACAAACACGTTAATAATAGCTTAATGCTAGTTACTGCACTGAATACTAAAATTGGTTACTACAAAGCCGCTGAAATTGCTCAGAAAGCACATAAAGAAGGTACTACCTTAAAAGAAATGGCCGTAAAATTAGGATATGTAACCCCAGAAGAATTTGATGCATGGGTGATTCCTAAAGACATGGTCGGTTTGTAGAAGAAGATTCTACGTGCCACAAGATTCATCTATTGAACATTTCACTGTTGCGCTATCAAGAGAATAAATACCTATTTCTCACTCTCGATCGCTGCGCTCAAAGTTCGTTCGAAATAGTATTAATTCTCTTTTTCGCGAAGTTTTGTTATAGAGTTCATCAGTGAATATTGAATTTCACTCCTGAACATCGAGACTAAATTTTTATTAAAAAACTATAATTATATTAAGTTTTTTAATAAAAAAATCTAATTATTTTATTCAAATCAAAGATTTGCTAGGTAAAGAAATTTGTAAATTCTAACGTTAAAAAAGTCAGCATGTCTGAGCACGAAGTGCGAGTTCTGACTTTTAGTTAGAATTTATGATTTTTAGCGTCATGGCGAGCCGAGAAGGATGAAATATAATATTACAGATGAACTCTTAGAACACTCTTTCACCGTTCAAGTAGGTCTTCAACACTTTCACTTGCAGAATACTATCCGTAGGTACCTTCATTAAGTCTTTATCCAAAATGATAAAGTCGGCCTTCTTTCCTATTTCAATACTACCTACTTGCATTTCCATTCGGTTGGCCTTCGCTGCCCAAATGGTCATACCGCGAATAGTTTGCTCACGCGTTAAAGCATTTTCCATTTGAAAACCTCCTGCTGGAAAACCTTTGCTGTCTTGTCTTGCCACTGCTGCTAAAAATGTTTTGAAAGGATTAATTTCTTCCACAGGAAAATCGGTACCCAAGGGTAACCAATTATTTTGTTCTAATAATTGTTTGAATGCATAACCCCCTTTTAATCTTTCTGCACCTAATCTATCTCCTGCCCAATACATATCGCTAGTGGCATGTGTAGGTTGCACAGAAGGTATAATACTATTCTCTGCGAAATAATGAAAATCAGCTGGGTTTAATATTTGCGCATGCTCAATTCTCCATCTTTTATCATTCTTACCTTTTAAATATTTCTCATATACTTTTAAAATAGTTCTGTTCGCGCTGTCTCCAATCGCATGGGTACACATTTGAAAATCGGTGTTAATTAATTTAGCGGCGATGCTATCAAAATGCGCAGGACTATTTAATAAAAAGCCCGGCCAGCCTGCTTTATCTGAATAGGGCTGCAACAAACAAGCGCCACGAGAACCTAAGGCACCATCTCCATATACTTTAATGCCTTTCACCGATAGTCTATCCGTTACATAACCACCATCCGTAAAATACTTTGAAGTATACGTACTTGGCTTATCACTTAACATTACATACAAACGCATTTTTAAATCATTCGATTTTTGCAAGGCATCTACATAATTAATATCCTCTGGACTCAAGCCACAATCGGTAATAGTGGTTAAACCTGTTGCAAAACAATTTTGCTGGGCTGCAGTTAACCAATTTTTATAATCTTCTTTGGTGGTTTTAGGTACTTCTTTTTCTATTACCCCTACTGCATTGTCAATTAATAAACCTGTTAATTTTCCGTTCTGCACCGTGAACTGACCACCTTCAATAGTTTGTCCAGCCTTCACAGCTGCTAGTGCTAAAGCATAATCATTGGCAATACTTGCATGACCATCTACTCTTTCTAAAATAACAGGTCGGTCTGGAAATAAAATATTTAATTCCGCATTGGTGGGAAATTGTTTGCCCGCAAAACGGTTCTGATCCCAACCTCTTCCTCTTATCCAACCTTTACCAGGATGCTTTACAGCAAAGGCTTTCACTCTTTCAATGGCCTCTTCCCAACTAGGTACAAACATTAAATCAACAGTATACAACGACTGTCCGTAACCCAAAAAATGCGCATGCGCATCAATAAAGCCTGGGTATATAATAGCATTGTTTGCATTCACTATAGAATCGGATTGATACTCTTTTAAAATAGCATCATTGGTGCCAATGGCTACAATTTTACCGTCTTGAACAGCCATGGCCTCTGCCATCGTAAATTCATTATTGACTGTATAAATTTGTGCATGATGCACAATTAAATCCACTCTTTGGTTAATACAAGAACTGCAAAGAAGTATAATAGCTATAGCAAATATATTACGCATGGTAAAATGTTTAGAGAATAAAAATAACTAAAAAAAGGTAGAAAAAATAAATGATACTTGAAACTTAGTTCAATAACTCGCAAGGCTTAAGGCCAGTATGCTTCTTAAAAGCTGCAGAGAAATGCGAGATAGAAGAATAGCCAAGAAGTGCTGAAACGTCCGTTACGCTTAATGATTTTTCATACAGCAAATACTTAGCATGCTCCATTCTTTGTTGTTGATAGAAATCAAATATAGTAGTGCCGTAGACTTCTTTAAAGCCTTTCTTTAAATAACATTCATTCATGGCTACTTTACGGCTCAGCTCTTTAATGGTAATAGGATCTCCAATATGTTGTAATAAAAATTCACGCGCTTGATAGATACTTTCCCTACCTCTATCATCTGCTAAAAACTTGCAAGTAAACACTACTTCTTTTTCATCGATGATACTTTCTAAGCTGTATACCAAGAGTTCATGAATTTTCGCATTCACAAAAATATTTTCCAAAGAACCGCTGTAACTATGATTCAATAAGGCATCTAGGGTATGTCGCTTCTTTAAACTTAAAGTAAATGTTTTAGTAAAATTGTCGGTATGTTTAAAGGCTAGCAACTCATCTTTCTTATTATTTGTTTTTACATTATGCACAAACTGATGTAAAAAAGTAGCTGTAAAATGAAAAGAAAAAACGTCCACCGTTCTCATCGGACCCATACAATCCGAAGTAGGCAATTGATTACAACCCCCACAAACCTTATTGTCACAGTATCTGTTACCTGATATACAAAACCTTAATTCTAAGTAGTTCTCCTTGGGCTTCTGGGCATTGTAGTGGTATACAAACATGCCTGTATCTTCTACTCCCCAGGCCTCCTGCGCCATATACCTTTTAATTTGATATTGGGTAGAACCAGGAATGCGCTGCTCCTTGCTGTATAGCAAGGCCATCCCGCTAAAACTAGGGGCTGAATTTGCTTGCATTAAAAGTTCTTCTACCTGTGTCATTTCTACAAAATTAAGGCATAAAGCCTAAAGGAACTATTTAGCTTGGAAATCTGACCCAAAAATGACATAAAAAATACCTCTTTTTGGGGCTAAAAAACTATTCACAAAATGCCTAAAATGGGGATAACTAAATCGAGCCCAAAACAGGCTTTAAACCCTTAATTATCTTAAGTTTGTATGCATTCGGAATGCATCAAAAAACTAACCAATTTTATTACAATTATGTCCAACGATTTACAGTCAAACGAATCAGCAGAAAATAAGAATTATGGTGCAGACAGTATCCAGGTTTTAGAAGGCTTAGAAGCCGTTAGAAAAAGACCTGCCATGTACATTGGCGATGTGGGCTCAAAAGGGCTTCACCATCTAGTGTATGAGGTGGTCGATAACTCTATCGATGAGGCTTTAGCGGGCTATTGCTCTCATATCGAAGTAGCCATTCACGAGGACAACTCAATAAGTGTGCAAGATAATGGCCGTGGAATTCCCACCGCAATGCATACCAAAGAGAAACGTTCGGCCTTGGAAGTAGTAATGACTGTTTTACACGCGGGTGGTAAATTTGACAAGAACACCTATAAAGTTTCGGGTGGTTTGCACGGAGTAGGTGTAAGTTGCGTGAATGCACTTAGTAAAAAATTATTAGTAACGGTTGAAAGAGAAGGAAAAATATTTGAACAAGAATATGCCATCGGCGCCCCTCAATATGCGGTTAGAGAAATTGGTAATAGTGAAAAAACTGGAACTCGTGTTCACTTCTGGCCCGACTTAACCATCTTTCAAGAGTCGGTGTATAAAAGAGAAATCTTAGAAAGTCGTTTACGCGAATTGTCTTATTTGAATAAAAGAATTAATATCAACATTACCGACTTAAGAGAGAAAGACGAAACAGGAAATTTTTATACCAAGAATTTTTATAGTGAAGGTGGTATTGTGGAGTTTGTACAAATGTTAGATAAGAACGGAAATAGAAATCCAATTATCTCTCAACCCTTGTATGTAGAAGGTTTAGACGAGGCTTCGAATGTAATGGTAGAAGTAGCCTTAACCTACAACGACGATTTTAAAGAAAACATTTTCTCTTACGTAAACAATATCAATACCATTGAAGGTGGTACACACGTAACGGGTTTTAGAACAGCGCTTACGCGTGTGTTCAAAAGCTATGGTGATAAAGAAGGTTTATTTGAAAGAGCAAAAGTCACTGTTGAAGGAGATGATTTCAGAGAAGGTTTGAGTGCTATTATTTCTGTTAAAGTGCCAGAACCACAATTCGAAGGTCAAACAAAAACTAAATTAGGTAATAGTGAAGTGAGTGGTGTAGTGCAAACTACCGTTTCTCGCGCATTAGAAGCTTATTTAGAAGAGAACCCGAAAGAAGCTAAGTATGTAATCTCAAAAATTGTTTTAGCAGCCCAAGCGCGTGTAGCAGCAAAAAAAGCGCGCGATATGGTACAACGAAAATCTGTACTTACGGGTGGTGGCTTACCTGGTAAATTAGCCGATTGTTCTGATAGAGATCCTGAAAGATGCGAACTATATTTAGTCGAGGGAGATTCTGCAGGTGGAACAGCAAAGCAAGGTCGTGATAGAGGCTACCAAGCTATTTTACCTTTACGTGGTAAAATTTTGAACGTAGAAAAAGCAATGGAACATAAAATTTATGAGAATGAGGAAATTCGAAATATGTATACAGCACTTGGTGTAACAGTGGGCACACCCGAAGATCCTAAAGCATTAAACATTGTCAAGCTTCGTTATCATAAATTAATTATTATGACCGATGCCGATGTGGATGGATCTCACATTGCTACGCTTATTCTTACTTTCATTTTTAGATACATGACTGAACTTGTTCAAAACGGATATGTCTATATTGCTCAACCTCCTTTATACTTAGTGAAAAGAGGTAAAGAGCAAGAATATGCCTATAGCGAAGAGCAAAGAAAGGCCTTAGTTATAAAATTAGGGGGCGGAAAAGATGACGCCGTAACCATTCAACGTTACAAAGGTTTGGGAGAAATGAACGCTGATCAATTATGGGAAACAACCATGGATCCGGCGCGCAGAACCTTGAAACAAGTGACCATTGAGAGCGCTGCAGAGGCCGATCGAATCTTCAGCATGCTCATGGGCGACGATGTAGCTCCTAGAAGGGAATTTATTGAAACTCATGCGAAATACGCTAAAATTGATGCTTAAACCCTAGATTTAATACGTTTTTTGGCCATTTTAACAAAAAATCAAGCCTTTCCGTAAATGAATCCCAATAAATAACCTACTTTCAACTAGAAATATTCACTTTAAAATTTATACAAAATGGACACTTCAAAAATGATTAAAGCGTATTGCTTAAAAACAAAAGAAAAAAACGTACCAATGCATGACGCTGTCATCACAAAAACTTCTAGAGGCGGTTATATGGCAGGTGGCAATGATGGTAAAGGAAATAAAATGGCTGCCATTTTAAGCGAAACAAATGCGCTGAAGGCAATCGCTGATGGTGTTGCTAAAAAAGGATTCTAGTAAACTTGGTTTAAAAGAAAAGCCCTTTCGTTCATTCGAGAGGGCTTTTTAGTTCAATAAAGAATTGAAATAAATTTAACCCTGCGCAGGGAAAACTCCTACTTGTATTTTTTCTAAGAGTGAAAAGCAGTGCTGCATTGACTTTACCTCTTTAATAATGAGAATAAAGCTTCTGCCCACTTGTTTGAAATGCGCTTTATTCATATTCTTTTGCGCATAGTCTAGTAACTGTTTAAAAGTCTCAGATTCAAAATAAGGCGAATCAGGTCTGTTGACAAAAAAGCATCTTAAGGTTTCGTCCTTTAAAGTCATTTTTTCAAAACCTAATGAAATAGCAATACGTCTGCAACGAATGGTCATAAATAAATCATTCACTGCATTAGGCAGGGAACCAAAACGATCCACTAATTCTGTTTGCATCAAGGC